>DATCXX010000131.1:0-7376 GCA_036565615.1 Gemmatimonadales bacterium
CCGGCGCTGATGCAGCGGCTGGTGCTCAAGCCCGCCGGAATGCTCCACAGCACCTACGAGAATCCCCCGCCGAACAACCTGGTCCGGTATGCGGCGTCGGGGCACGAGCGGGTCGACACACCGGTTCCCGGCCGATTCCACGTGTACCCCGAGATGGCCGCGGCCGGGTTATGGACCACGGCGCCGGAGCTCGCGCGCTGGGGGATTGCGATGTCGCGCTCCTGGAAAGGCGAGCGGGTCGGTCCGCTTTCCCCCGCGATGACCCGGCAGATGCTCACGCCCCAGGTCAAGCTCGCGCCCCCCTACGGATCCCCGAACGGGAGCTGGTGGGGGCTGGGTGTCGAGGTCCGGGGCGAAGGCGACTCGCTCCAGTTCTCGCATGGCGGGCGGGACGAGGGCTTCGTCGCCCAGTTGTTCATGTGGCCGGCCTCGGGCCGAGGCCTGGTGCTCATGATGAACGGGGTGAATGGCGGGCTGATGGGGGAGATTGCACGGGCGTTCGACGCGGAGTACGGCACCCGGCTGTCTCCGCCGCGGGTGGAGAAAACAGTGGCGACGGTAGACCCGGCGACGCTCGGCGCCTACCTGGGGCGGTACTTCCTCCAGGCCAACCCCGACAGCGTGTTCCTCGATATCCGGCAGGACGGCGGCACGCTGTATGGACAGAACACCCAGTCCCGGATCGAGCGGGCGCTGCTGCCGCAGGGACCCGACTCGTTTTTCGACCGGGAAACCGGGAGCGAGTGGACCTTCGAGCGGAACGCCACCACGCGGGAGATCGAGGCGCTGATCCGGGTGGTCGGCACCAACCGGACCCGGGTGGTCCGGCAGAGCAAGTAGCCCCGAGACGAAACGATGGCAGTCCTTGATTCTCGCGTCACGATCCACATGGCGGCGAGCCTCGACGGCTTCATCGCTCGAAGGGACGGGCGGGCGGTGATCTGGGAGAGAAGATCGCGATGAACGTCGAAGCCGGCATTCCGGGCGATCTGTGGATAGCAAGTGAGCCCGTAGCGTAGTACCTTGCGCGAGCCCTCTTCGGGCGCCCCATGGATATCATCGCCCAACTTCAGCAGGCCCTCGCGGACCGCTATGCCATCGAGCGCGAAATCGGCGCCGGGGGCATGGCGACCGTGTACCTGGCCCGCGACCTCCGCCACGACCGCCCGGTGGCGCTCAAACTGCTCAATCCGGAGCTGGGCGCCGTGCTCGGGGTCGAACGGTTTCTCGCCGAGATCAAGGTCACCGCCAACCTGCAGCATCCCAACCTGCTGCCCCTGTTCGACAGCGGAGAAGCCGGCGGGCAGCTGTACTACGTCATGCCGTTCGTGGCCGGCGAATCGCTCCGGGTCCGGCTGGAGCGGGAAAAACAGCTTCCGATCGACGACGCCATCCGGATCGCGGTCGCGGTCGCCAACGCGCTGGACTACGCCCACAGCCATGGGGTCATCCATCGGGATCTCAAGCCCGAGAACATCCTGATCCAGGCGGGCCAGCCGGTGGTCGCCGATTTCGGGATCGCGCTGGCGGTGAGCAAGGCGGGCGGCAACCGGATCACCCAGACCGGCCTCTCGCTCGGCACCCCGCAGTACATGAGCCCCGAGCAGGCCACCGGCGACCGGGTGATCGACGGCCGGAGCGACATCTATTCGCTCGCGGCGATGACCTACGAAATGCTGACCGGCGAGCCGCCCCACATCGGGAACACCGCGCAGGCGATCATCGCCCGGGTGCTGACCGACAAGCCCCGCCCGGTGCGCCAGACCCGGAGCGCGGTGTCGGAGCAGGTCGACGCCGCCATCGATCATGCGTTGCAGAAGCTGCCGGCGGATCGCTACGCCACGGCCCGAGAGTTTGCCGAAGCGCTGCAGGGCCGGGGGCCGTCGGTCACCCATGCCACCAGCGCCATCGCCTTCCCCGGGGCGGCGCCGGTCATCCGGTTCCGGTTTTCGGGCAGCGACAGCGCCCCGGTGATCCCCAGGTTTCCCTGGCCCGCCGCGATCTCTCCCGACGGCAGCAAGCTCGCGTACTGGGTAGCCGTGAACGGAGAGCCGCAGCTCATGCTGCGCCGGCTCGACCAGCTCGACTCCCGGCTCGTTCCGGGCACCCGGGGCGGATCCCAGGTCTTCTTCTCTCCCGACGGCGAGTGGATCGTATTCGAAGGCTCCGAAAAGGAAAAGAAGGTTCGGCTCGACGGCAGCGCGCCGGTGACGATCGCCGAGGGAGCCGGGAATAACGGCGCCGCCTGGACCAGCGGGGGCGAGCTGGTCGTGGGAGCCACGCGGGGCAAGGCCGGGCTCTCCCGGGTGCCGGTGTCGGGCGGCGAGCTGGTGCAATTCACCCACCCCGACTCCGCCAACGGCGACCTGGACCACCTGTGGCCGATCGCGCATCCCGACGGCCGGACCATCGTCTTCACCAGCTGGGGCGGGGGGCTGACGACGGCGAGCCTCGCCATCACCTCCCTGGCCGACGGGAAGGTGACCCGGCTCGGCATCAAGGGAATCCGGCCGCTGGCGATCCTCGACGACCAGCTGGTCTACCTGCAAGCCGATGGGACCGTGATGGCGCTTGGGCTCGACGCCTCCGGCCGGAAGGTCAACGGCTCCCCGACGCCGGTGCACGATCCCGTGACCGTGGCCCCCAACAACAACGGCAACTCGGAGGTGTTCCTGTCGTCGGGCGGCGCCCTGGTCTCGGCCGTCGGCTCCACGGCATCCCGGCTTTCCTGGCTCTCCCGCGACGGCAGCGTTCGGCCGGTCCTTCCCGAGGTGCGCGCCTATCAGGTCCCCCGACTCTCCCCGGACGGACGGCGCATCGCGGTGCTGATTCGGGACGGCACCAGCCAGGACGTGTGGATCCACGACTTGCCCACCGGCACCCTTTCCCGTCTCACCGATGCCTCGCGGGTCACCTCGGTAGAGTGGGCCCGGGACGGCAAACGGGTGATTTACACCGCGCCGGGGCCCGATGCGCGCGGGGTGGTGTGGAGCAAGATGGTGGACGTGGCTTCGCCCCCCGAGGTCCTTCTCCGGCTGCCGGGCCTGACCCCCAGTGCCTCCATGGCGCCCGACGGTCGATCGCTCCTGGTCCGGAGCCTGGGAGCGAGCGGCTGGGAGACGTTTCGATCCACCATCGGCTCGGCCGCAGCGCCGACGCCCTGGGCTCCGGGACGCGGAGACGATTTCAACGTCAAGATTTCTCCCGACGGCCGCTGGGCCGCGCTGGTCAACGACGAATCGGGCCGGAACGAGGCCTACATCCGGTCCTATCCCGAGCCGACCGCCAAGGTCCAGGTGTCCGTGGGAGGGGCGCAGGCGCTGGCCTGGGGCGCCGACGGCACCAGGCTGTACTATGCCTCCAGCGCCGGCATCATTTCCGCCCGGCTCGCGCTGGGCGCCACGGTGCAGGTCCTGTCGCGCGACACCCTCTTTCGCCCCCGCGGCAACACGACGTTTCTCTCCGACTTCACCGAAGCGAATTTCGATCTCAGCCTGGATGGCTCGCGGGTGCTCTACCTGGCGCCGGTGTCGAGCAGTTACGAGCTGATCGTGGTGCCCAACTGGCTGCGCGAGTTCCGGGAGAAGTTGGCGCGATGAGTGAGCTGCTCTCCCGGCCCTGGCCCTGGTACCTGGCCGGGCCGCTCATCGGCCTCATGGTGCCGCTGCTGCTCATCCTCGGCAACAAGAGGTTCGGGATCTCCTCCACCCTCCGGCAGATCTGCGCCGCCTGCTTCCCGGGACGGATTTCCTTTTTCCACTACGACTGGAAGAAGGACAAATGGAACCTGGTGCTCGCGGCCGGCATCGTGCTGGGCGGCGTGCTCGGCGGGATCGTGTTCCGGAACCCGGAGCCGGTGCGGATCTCCGCCGCCACCGTCGCCGATCTTGAGGCCGTGGGCATCGCCACCCAGGTGGGCCTCCACCCGGCCGAGCTCTTCAGCTTCAGCGCGCTACTCACTCTCAAAGGATTCATCTTCGTCGTGGTGGGAGGCTTCCTGGTCGGCTTCGGGACCCGCTACGCCGGGGGCTGCACTTCGGGGCACTCGATCATGGGCATGTCGAACCTCCAGTGGCCATCCATGATTGCCACCGGCTGCTTCTTCGCGGGCGGGCTGCTGATGACCTGGGTGTTCCTGCCCGGGCTGCTCGGGCTCTGACCGCCGTGTACCTCCGCTACCTCCTCCTCGGCACCGGGTTCGGCTTCGTGCTGACCAAGGCCGAAGCCATTTCCTGGTTCCGAATCCAGGAGATGTTCCGGTTCCAGTCCTTCCACATGTACGGGATGATCCTGAGCGCGATCCTGGTCGGCATCGTGTCCATTCAGCTGATCAAGCGCTTCAAGGTCCGGACCCTCTCCGGCGACCCGATCACGATCCAGCCGAAGCAGTTCCACTGGGGCCAGGTGATCGGCGGGGTGATCTTCGGCCTGGGCTGGGCCCTGGCCGGGGCCTGCCCGGGCCCGCTCTATGCGCTGGCCGGCTCCGGCGTCTGGGTCATGGCGGTGAGCCTCGCGGCCGCCGTCCTGGGGACCTGGGTTTACGGATGGCTGCGCGACAAGCTGCCGCACTGAGCGACTTCTCATGAGCTATCCCCGGCGCGATTTCATCAAGGCCGGCGCCCTCGCCGGGGTCGGTCTTGCGCTTCCTCTCGCGAGGCACCGCCAGGGTCAGATCCAGCACCTGACCATCCTCCACACCTCGGATATCCACGGCCAGCTCGAGACCCACGACGAGTTCTTCTGGGAAGACGGCCGCGCGGTCTTCAAGAAGCGCGGCGGTTTCGCGGTGCTGCGGAGTCTCATTGACTCGGTCCGGCGGGAAGCCCGGGGCGCGGTCTTGCTGGTGGATGGCGGCGACACGCTGCACGGAACCGCCGTGGCCGCGCTGTCCGAGGGCCGAGCCATCGTCCCGCTCATCAACAAGCTTGGCTACGACCTCCTCCTCCCCGGCAACTGGGAGGTGGTCTACGGCAAGAGCGCCATGATGCGCGACTTCCGGATGTATTCGGCGGCGAAGGTCTGCGCCAACATGTTCCACGCCGGCGGAGACGGACAGCAGCTCATCTTTCCCCCCTGGCAGGTCTTCAATGTCGGCGGCGTCCGCGCGGGATTCATCGGATACAACGATCCCTTCACCGGCACCCGCCAGTCACCGGACTATTCCCGGGGCATCCGCTTCGGCCGGCCGGAGGAGAGCCTGGCCCGATACATCAGGATCCTCCGGGAGGAACAGGGCTGCACCCTGGTCTTCGTCCTGTCCCACCTGGGGCTTACCCAGCAGCTTCATCTCGCCAACCAGCCCTCCGCAGCCGGCGTCGACTACGTGCTCGGCGGCGACACCCACGAGCGCACCCGCGAGCCGTTGCAGGGGCGCTTCGCCCGGGTGACCGAGCCGGGGGCGTTCGGCTCGTTCCTCGGGCGGCTCGACCTGGTGCTCGAGAACGGGCGGGTCAAGGAGGAGAGCTACCGGCTACTGGAAGTCGACCCCGCGCGGTACCCGGAAGACGGCGAGATGCGGACCATGGTGGCGGCGGCCAAGGCGCCCTGGCGCCGGCGGCTGAGCCAAGTGATCGGCCGAACCACCACGCCGCTGCTCCGCTACTACGTTCTCGAGACCCCGCTGGACAACCTGATCACCGACGCGCTCCACTGGCGGTTCCAGACCGACCTGGTCGTGTCCCAGGGTTTCCGTTTCTGCCCGCCGCTGGTGCCGGGACCGGGTGGCAGCGCCGAGATCACCCGGGAGTATCTCTGGAGCGCCCTGCCGGTGGATTCGGAGGTAAAGCGCGGGGAAGCGACCGGAACCCAGATCCGCGACTGGCTGGAGCGCGAGCTGGAGAACGTGTTCGCGACCGAGGCCGCCAACCGGTTCGGCGGCTGGTTCGTGCGGTACCAGGGGATGAAGGTCACCTTCCGGATCCAGGCGGCGATGGGGAATCGGGTCCAGGAGGTTTTGATCGGCGGCCGCCCGCTCGAAGCGGAAACGGTCTATTCGATGCTGGCCTGCGAACGGGAGGGCGACCCGATCGACACCATGTGCCGGATGCGGGGGGTGGCGAAGCCCCGGCGGGTCAATGTCAGGCTGCACCAGGTGATGGAGGGGTATCTGGCGCGGTTCTCCCCGGTCGCGCCCCGGATCGAAGGGCGCGCGGTCGCGCTCGACGCGCCGGGCCCGCTACTGTCCCAGGTCGAGGGCACCCCGTATCGTTTCCGCTGAAGGGTGGGCCGTTGCATTCTGGCAATCGGCGGGTTCGCCCATCTCAAGGTCTTTCGGCGCGTCGCAGGCTCACCAAGCCGTGCACCGAGAGGAGGAAGCTAAGGGCCCCGGTGACGCCGATCGCGAAGGTGGTCCACACCCAGAAGAAGGCGGGGAAGAACGCGAGGGTGCTGCGGCCGTGGCCGAGGAGTCCCGCCCCCCTCATGTGGAGGACCGGCATGATCACCGCGGCCAGCGAAAAGACCAGGTTGATCAGGTACCCTGATTTCCGTCCGGCGAGAACCACTACGGGGTAGAGCCAGGCGATGACGATCAGCACCCCGATGTAGGTGCTGGGATCTCCGGGCTCAATTCCGAGGACGATGTCCTGGGCATAATGAAAGGTGAACAGGAGGATCGCGAGGAGGGATGTGACCGTAAGGCTCTTCTGGTGTTTCACCGGGGCTCTCCTTGAAGGATCGAGTCCAGTCTGAGAGACGTATGGGGTGGCCATACGAGTCGCGGGCACAGCAGGTTTCAGCGGGGGCGCCGGGCGAAGCGGACCGGCCCGCCGTATCATTGAGGGTCCCGGCCACCCCGGAGTCCCATTGAGCGATCCGCTGGATCGGCTGCGCAGCGCGCTGGCTGATCGCTACCGCATCGAGCGTGAGCTGGGCCAGGGCGGGATGGCCACCGTGTACCTGGCCCACGACATCCGGCACGACCGCAAGGTCGCCCTCAAGGTCCTGAAGCCGGAGCTGGCTGCGGTCCTCGGCAGCGACCGGTTCGTGGTCGAGATCAGGACCACCGCGGCGCTCCAGCACCCCCACATCCTGCCCCTGTTCGACAGTGGCTCCGCGGACGGCTTCCTCTACTACGTCATGCCCTATATCCAGGGCGAGACCCTCCGCAGCAAGCTGGACCGGGAGACCCAGCTCGGCATCGAGGAGGCGGTCCGGATCACCTCCAACGTGGCCGACGCCCTCGACTACGCCCACCGGCACGGGGTGATCCACCGGGACATCAAGCCGGAGAACATCCTGCTCCACGATGGCCGCCCGATGGTGGCGGACTTCGGGATTGCACTGGCGGTAAGCGCTGCGGCCGGCGGCCGGATGACCGAGACGGGGCTCTCTCTTGGCACGCCGCACTACATGAGTCCGGAACAGGCCACCGCCGA
>DATCXX010000137.1:0-5690 GCA_036565615.1 Gemmatimonadales bacterium
TGGTCCCCGGGGTGGGCGGGCCCCCGTCGCCGGTGAGGGGCGGTCCGGTGCGGCCCCGCACCACGATTTCCGCCAGCCGGGTGGCCGGAGTACCGAGGGTGATATTGGTGATCAGCCGGTCCTCGTCGGCCTGCCGGGCCACCGTCCGCATCACCGGCGACTTCCCGATGGCGCGCACGATCAGCCGGTACTGGCCTCCGCCGTCGGGAAAGAGCAGGATATAGCGTCCCCGGGGATCGGTCTTGGTGGTCCGGGTAATCTGGGTCTCGATCGAGGTGGCTTCGACCACGGCATCCGGCACCGGCTGACCGGCGCTGTCGCGCACAATGCCGGTGAGCACGTCGGTCGTGGTGCCGACCTGGGCGCCGAGGCGTCCGGGGATGCAGGCGAGGAGGAGCACGAGGACGAGACGCCAGACGTCATCGCGAGGGCCCGCAGGGCCCGTGGCGATCTCGCCGGGATTGCTTCGGAAGCTGCGCTTCCTCGCAACGACAGGCATATTCACTTCTCCTCTTCGGGCTGATAGACCCGGCGCATTTCAATGCCTCGGGGAAGTCGCGATCCCGTCACTTTCATTTCCAGCACCAGCTCACCGGTTGCCGGATCCAGCGCGTAGATCTCCCGGATGGTTCCCAGCGAAGGAAGCTTCCGCTCGATGGTAAGCTTCCGGTCTTTCCACCGGGCCACGATTTCGATGTCCGCCCCGATCAGCTGGGGCTCCCGGAATTTCCGGCCGTCGGTCGGATAGGTCGCGAACTGGCCGCTGGCGTCACCGATCGCAATGGTGGAATCGCTCTGCTGAATCCGGAGCTGGGGGATCGGCCGGATCAGGCTGAGCAGCACGGTTGGGTCGGGCAGCGGCTCCTGACGGCCGCCGCTCGGAATTCCGCCAGTGCGGCCGGCTCCTCCGAGCGTACTCCGTTGCCCCAGGACCCCCTGGTAGCTTCCCACTGCCTGGGGGTTCATCTCCTGGCTCTTGTCCGGGTTGAGCCGCCAGACCCCGGCAAGCGAGGCCGCCGGGCGCTGGGCCGCCACTCCGGAGAGTGCTCCCGAGACGAGGAGGGCGGGGAGGATCAGGAAATTCCGGTAACCCATCGCGAACGTACCTCGGTGGTGGACGGCAAGTGGTGCAGTGTGTTAACGCGTAGAGGGGGTGGAATGTTGGGGTGGCAGCCCTCAGCCATCAGACCTCAGCCCTCAGCCTTCAGTCGCTGATGGCTGAAGGCTGAAGGCTGATGGCTCCTAAAAGTCCCAGCTCACCGAGCCGACCACGCTCCGTCCCAGGCCGGGAAAGCCGTACACCGGCTCGTAACGCTCATCGAACAGGTTCTCGATCCGCGCCCGGAGGGTCAAGCCGCCGCCCAGCCCGAACGCGCCGTACACTCGCGCAAGGGCGTAGTCGCCCGGATCGATCCGCACCGACGGAAAGCTGTTGAAGTCCTCATCCACCCGGTCGGCCACGACCAGAAAGCCAACCCCAAAACTGGCCCTGGCGCCAGGGGTTACCCCGGCATCGCCGTGCAGGGTGTGCCGGGGCCGGCGGATCAGCCGATCCGCTTCCGGGTCGGGAGCAGACAGGCTCAGCGCCGAGAGGCTGGTCCAGGCCAGGCGGGCATCGAGCACACCGGAGCGAACCCGCGCGCTGGCCTCGATCCCGCGGGTGCGCGCCCGGTCGATGTTGACGTTGCGGCCCAGCGCGGGGAAGGTGGCGCCCTCGAAGCCGATCAGGTCGGTGAGCGAGTTGTGAAACCAGGTGAGCCCGAGCGTCGCCCGCCCCCCGGCGATCTCCTGTTCCACGCCTGCGTCCCAGCCTCGGGAGCGCTCGGGACGGATATCCGGATTGGGCTCCTGAAACACGCTGCCAAAGCGCGCGGCCAGGCTGGGCGGCATGAAGCCGGTCCCGTAAGATGCCCGGAGCCGGGTCCCGGCTCCGCGAGGCCGCCAGGCGCCGGTCACCCGCCAGGTGAGCGCATCGTCGAAGGTGTTGTAATTGTCGCTGCGTAATCCCGCGGTGAGCGCGAGATCCGCAAACGGCGTGAGCAGCGCCTCGGCGTAAGCACCGAACAGCCGCTCGTCGAGCGCGGCGCCGTCGCTGGTGGCGGTGCTCCATTCCCGGTTGAGCCCGGCGACCAGCGTGGCGCGCGGCCCCGCGAGCACCGTGTTCTGCCAGTCGAGCACCCGGCGGGAGTTGTCCAGTACAAAACTGAACTCGGGGCCCCCGTCGAAGCGTCCGGTCCCCTTGGTAAACTGCTCCTGGGCGCCGGCGGTGAGCCGGCTCCTCCAGCGAGGGAGCGGAGACGCCTCGAGCCAGACCGTGGCGAGATGGTTCTCGAAGGTGGTGGTGCCCTCAGGAGTGGTGTTACTGGTCCGGAGATCCCCCGGGCTGGTGTAGCTGTGCTGGAGTCCCCGAAACGTGGCACCCGCCTCGATCCGGCTCGATACCCGGTAATCCAGCCGGATGAGCTGGGTTCGCTGGTCCCAGTCGTTGGGGCGACGCTGGTTCTCGGTTCCGTTCGCGGTGAGAGCGACCGCGAGGCCGATTCGGCCCGATCCTCCCGCGGCCCAGGCCCGGCCCCGCCAGCTCTCGAACGAACCGCCCTCCAGCTCGGCGCCTCCGTGCGCGGGACCGGTTCCCGGCGCCGCATCGAGCGCCACCACCCCACCGATCGCGGCACCACCGTACAGGGTGCTCTGGGGTCCGCGCACAACCTCCAGCCGTCCCAGGCCGGTGAGATCGGCACCGCCGAGGAAGCTCCCCGCGCTGGTGTTCGCGTCGTTGACCCGGATACCGTCCACCAGGAGGAGGGTCTGGGTCGAAGAGACTCCGCGCAGGAAGAGCGAGGAGACCCCGCCGGGTCCGCCGTTGGTGAGGATGACTCCGCCGGGGGCGAGCTGGAGCGCCTCCCGGAGCGAGGAGATCTGGCGGCGCCGGAGCTCCCCGGGCAGGAAGAGATCGGTGCTGCTGCCGATGGCGTGAAGCGGGGTGGGGAGACGGGTCGCCGTCACCACCAGTTCCTCGAGCCGGGTCGAGTCCCGGGTCTGGGCAGGGAGGGCGGGCGGCAGCAGGAGCAGAACCAGGGCGACGAGATTGCTTCGGGCGCTTCGCGCCCTCGCAATGACTTGCATGGAAACCTCCGGGGACCAGCGTGGGGTTCCCGGCACGATGCTGGATGCTGAGCGACGGGGTCTTCGGTGGGGTCACCTCGGGCCCCCGCTCCCCCCCCTCGAGGGAATCGTGCGGGAGCAAACGCGGCCGGTCTCCTGGCTCGAGGCGCCGTCGCCGGCCTTCCCGGGATTGGCTCCCAGTGGCAGGGTGAGCGACAGCGGTGTGCCTCTTACAGTGGCGGGGCCGCGCCGGTTTTGCACCGGACTTCCGGGTGGCCGCGTTTGCGGTGAATCGATTGTGCTGGACAGTCTATTGGGGCGATTCGGCCTTCGCAAGCGCCACCCGTTCGATCCATCGCGCCAGCGCGGGGTGGGGCGCAAGCGACACCGCGGTGTAGCGCACCGGCAAGCCGGAGAGATTTTTCGGAATCGTCGCCCCATCGATCCGGCCGCTCGAGATCAGCACCGGGAGTACGGCGACGGAATCGTTCGCCGTGCCGGCCATTCGCGTGACGGTTTCATGAAGCAATGCGATCGCCGTGGCGCGCACCGGCGGAGCGGCGTCGTCCCGGAGCAATCCGATCCGCACTTCGGTATCCGCGCCAAGCTCCTCCGCGGCTCGTTCGAGGTCCCGAATCCAGAGTGCCGCCTCGGCGTCGGTCGAGGGGCCATGGGCGACGAGGAGCAGCGGCCGTCGGCGATCGGCCGGCGAGAGATCGCGCCACCGATCGCGGAGCACCAGTCCCAGCTCCGGCGCGCCATCGAGCGCCGAAGTAACCCGCACCGTCACAGCCGGGTCGCTGCGGGGGCCGTGCGCGTGGCCGAGGTCGGCAGGCCACTCGGAGAGCTCCCCCGCGAGGTAGCGGATCTGCCGATAGTGGGCTCCATGAGATGAGACCATCAGGGCCACCGCCACGATCCGACCCGCGCCGCGCCGGACAAGCTCACCGATTCCGGCATCCCAATCTGCCGAATCCGCCTCCGCCCCCATCAGGAAGGCCACCGCCACCGGCCCATCCCATTTGACCTGGGCCACGGTGGCGCGAACCCGGGCGTTCCACGTTGCGTTGGCACCGTGGGCCACCAACAGCAGTCCCGTTTTCTCCTGCGCGCGTGCAGCCGGCGCGGAGAGCAACACGGCGCAGAGACTCAGGCCGAACCTGCTGAGAATAACAGACATGAATGGGGGAAGATTCCTGATCTGATGGATGAGAATCGATTTCAACTAATTCTTCAGACGCAAATCAAACTATTTGAGTCGGAATTGATCGACAATCGAATCGGCCCGCTAGAATTCCACCATGGTCTCGCTGCTCGTTCTCCTGCTGCTCCAGGGCCCCGCGCCCCGCGAACTGGCAATCGAGCAACGGCTGGCCCGGGAGCTTGGTCTCGGGATTGGAGACACGGTCCGGGTTCATCGGGAGCCGGGCGCGGCAGGCACCCTCATGGTAGTCGGAGCGATCTACCGGGCCCGCTCGGATCCCGCGACCGTACTGCGCAATGAATTCCAGGCCCGGTTCCATCTCCCCGACCTGGCCCGGCTGCTGGGCGCTCCCGACCGGATCGATCGCGCCGGGATCCGGCTCGCCCCGGACATCGCACCCGACACGGCGGCGCACCGGCTCGACCGACTGGCCGTGGGCTTCCGGGTTCGTCCCTCGGCTGAGATCGCCTCGGAATCGTCCCGGACCTTCCTGGTAGTCAGCCGCTTTCATCGCGCCATCGGGGTCATTTCGATCGTGGCCAGCGCGATCTTCCTGCTCTGCATCATGCTGCTCAAGGTGGAAGAGCGGCGGCTCGACGCCGCGGTCATGCGGATGATCGGGGTCCGGCGCCGAACCGTCTTTGCTGCGCTGCTGCTCGAGGCCTGTCTGGTGGCGCTGGTGGGGGCGGCCCTGGGCATCGGGCTCGCCTGGGCCTCTTCGGAAATCATCAACGCCTACTACGGCGCCCGGTTCCAGACCGACCTCCGCTTCGCATTCCTCACCCCCGAGATCATGCTGTTCGGCACTCTCCTCTCGGTGGTGCTGGGTGTCCTGGCGGGCGGGACGGCGGCGGCCCGGCTGATCCGGACCAGCCCCCTGGTACTCTGGCGGCGGGGATGATCCTGGAGGCCGCGAAGAATCTGGCCCGCCATCGGGTCCGCAACACCCTCGCGGGGCTTGGTATCGCGGTGGCCGCCGCACTGCTGCTCGATATGGTGATGCTCGCCGGCGGCATGGAGCGTTCCTTCGAGCGGATGCTGCTCTCCCGGGGCTTCCAGATCCGGCTCGCGCCCAAGGGCACGCTGCCCTTCGACACCGAAGCGACCTTTCCGGGCGGTGCCGCGCTGTCCCGGACCCTTCGGGCCGATCCCCGCATCAGTGCGGCGGGAGGCGTGCTGGGTGGAGCGTTGTTCACCCGGACAGGCGATTCCCTCCTCCCGCTCGCCGGCCTCGGCGTGGAGCCGGAGGGGCAGGGACTGTACGAGCTGGAGCAGGGCGCCGATCTGGTTCCAGGCGACACCACGGGGATCGTGATCGGCGCGAGCGTCGCGGCCCGGACCGGATGGACCATCGGCGACACGGTGCGGCTCTCCGGCGGCA
>DATCXX010000139.1:0-4118 GCA_036565615.1 Gemmatimonadales bacterium
GAACACCCGCTGCCACTGCTCCGGCACCTCGGGGAAGCGGATGTGTCCCGCTTCCGCGATCCGCCGCATCAGCTCCTCCGAGTGCCACCCCTCGGCCTTCGCGATCCGGAGGAAGTCCTCGTTCACGTCGGGCATCAGCACCCCGGCCTGGTTCCGCATGAACGCCACCGCGAAGAGCGGCTCGATGCCGGAGCTGCAGCCCGCGATGATGGAGATGGTGCCGGTGGGCGCCACCGTGGTGACGTTGCAGTTGCGGAGCCGTTGCATCGGGCGGATCCGGTTGCCGTCCTGGTCGCGGGCGCAGGTGGCGTCCGGTCCCCAGATGCTCCGTTCCCACTCCGGGAAGGTGCCTCGCACCCCGGCCAGCCGCTCCGATTCGACCTTGGCCTCGGTGTCCACGAACCGCTGGACCTTCCGGCCCAGCTCGACGGCGGCCTCGGAATCGTAGGGAATGCCCAGCGCCACGAATACGTCGGCCAGACCCATCACCCCGAGGCCGATCCGCCGGATTCGCTGGGCCAGGTCGGTGATCGCCTCGAGCGGATAGGAGTTTGCGTCGATCACATTCTCGAGGAAGTGGGTCGACAGGTGCACCGCCCGGGCCAGCGCGGCCCAGTCGAGGTCGCCGTCCTTGACGAAGACACCCAGGTTGATGGAGCCCAGGTTGCAGACGTCGTAGGGCAGCAGGGGCTGCTCCCCGCAGGGATTGGTGGCCTCGTAGGTGCCCAGGTGGGGGACCGGATTGTAGTGATTGGCCCGATCGATAAAGAACACCCCCGGCTCGCCGGTCTTCCAGGCGCCGTGGATGATCTTTTCCCAGACCTCCCGGGCCCGGAGCTGTCCCACCACCTTGCGGGTGTTGGGGTGCAGCAGGTCGTACCCGGTGTCCTGTTCCACCGCCTGCATGAACGCATCGGTGACCGCAACCGAGATATTGAAATTGGTGATCTTGGTCGTGTCGTCCTTGCAGCTGATGAAGTCGAGAATGTCGGGGTGGTCCACCCGGAGGATGCCCATGTTGGCGCCCCGCCGGGTGCCGCCCTGCTTCACCACGTCGGTGGAGGCATCGAACAGCGACATGAACGACACCGGGCCCGAGGCGACTCCCATGGTCGAGCGGACGATATCGTTCCGGGGCCGCAGCTTCGAGAAGCTGAAGCCGGTGCCGCCGCCGGACTGGTGCACCAGCGCCATGGACGTGAGGGTGTCGTAGATCCCGCTCCGGCCGTTGGAGAGGGCATCGTCCACCGGGAGGACGAAACAGGCCGAAAGCTGCCCCAGCGGGCGGCCGGCATTCATCAGGGTGGGGCTGTTGGGCATGAACAGCCGGTTGGCCATGAGCTCGCAGAACGCTTCGGCCAGCGCCTCGACCGCGCCCTCCGACGCGCCGTAGGCCAGGTCGGGCTCGGCGACGGTCCGGGCCACGCGTCCGAAGAGATCCGCTGCTGTCTCGACCGGCTTCCCTGCCTCGTCTCGCAGGAGGTAGCGCTTTTCGAGCACGGTGATGGCGTTGGGCGACAGCTGCAACGGAACCCGGGGCGTGGCAGTTCCCATGGGGACTCCCTCAGATCAATGACTGAATTGTAATTGGAGGCGGCGTTTTCGCTGCGCCGGCCGATCGCGGGCTCGCTCCCGCGACCGACCGGCGGGGAGGTTCAAAGTAGGGAGGGAAATAGCCCCGGACAATACACCGGATTTTACAGCAGTGGCGCGAAAAACAGGTATTAACATCACAAATCTGTCACGAACCGGTTTCGCTACGGCATCTCCACCGTGAATCCGGATTCCCGCCGGGCCATCCGCCCGGCCGAATCGGTCACCACGACCGCGAGTTTCCATGATCCCGCCTTGAACCTGGCGAGCGGCAGCGTTACCCGCCAGCGGGTGATCGGTGCCGTGCCCGGCGCCCGCGACAGCTTCGACTCGGACCATCCGCTCGGGTACGGCCGCCAGCGATACTCCCCCGATTCGGCCGGCGCGTCGTCCTCCGGCGCCACCGAAACCTGGATTGCCGCCTCGGCGCCGGGGGCCAGCCCGAAGACCTCCACCGCCAGGTCGAGCCCATCGCTCTGCCGCACCACTCCGCCGGGCGAGATGGCCATCCGGCTGCCATCGCCCAGCGGCAGGATCAGGCGGCCGCGCCGGGAACCGATCAGGAGATCGCCCAGGGCGAGCTGCCCCACTCCCGGCGAGGGCACTTCCACCAGGTCCACGCCGAAGGCGGTGCCTCCCAGGTCTCCATATTGGACCGCCGCCTGGGCCAGGAGCTTGCCGGGGAGGACCGGTATGGTCACGTGGCCGACCAGGCTCCGGTTGGCGGGGATCCGTTCCCCCGGCTCGATCCGGGTGACGGTGTCGACCGAGGCCACCACCGTACCGGCACTGTCCAGGGCGACGAAGCGCACCCGCACCGGATACACCACCCCCGCTGCCCCGGTGGCGGGCTCCACCGCGTAGCCGGGAATCGCGAAGAGCACCTGAACGACCGGCCGGGCGCCCGATCCTCCGGCGACGACCACCGACCCCCAGGCATTGAGGTCGAGGCGGTAGCGGGGCCGATAACTGTCGGAGCCGGTGGCCATCTGGATCCCGTGGCGTCCCAGGGCGCGTTCTCGCACGAAATAATCGGCGATCTGCTCCGGCCGACCGGCGGGGAGCTGCTCGTAAAGCGAAGCGAGCCCGGCCCGGGAACGCAGCAGCTGCTCCCCGTTCACGCCGCCCGCTGCGGGAGCGGACTGTCCCTGGCTTCCACCCAGGGTCGCGCGGATGTCGGAGACGTCGAGGACGCTCTCGATCAGCCGGTAGTCGTTGGGGGTCTGCCGCGCAGTGAAGTGGACCACCAGGTCTTCGCCGGCGCGGCGATAGCGCCATGATTCGTTGGGCGCCACACCGGGAATGGCGAAGCTGGCCCGGTCGTCGGGCTCGCCATGCCGGACGAACACCCGGCCCCGGTCGTCGAGCCGCTCGGTTCCGTCCTCGCCGGTCAGCAGGAACTCCCGCCGGGCCACCGCCAGGCGCCGGAGGTGCTCGGCCAGCCGCTCGCCTTCGGCCCGGAGCTCGAGACGGTCCCGCATGGACCAGAACTTCCTGAGCATGTCGGCGCGGGCGTCTCCCCGTCGCAGGTCGGAATCGGCGAGCTCGGCTTCGCCCGCCAGCGGCGCCAGATCGGCGCGCACTTCGGCCACGGTGATCGGATCGTCCGAGCTGGCGCCCTCGAGGTACACCACCTGCCCCCGCAGGTCCCCGTGGAGGAGGAGGGTACGTCCGATTTCTACCTGTCCGAGGGCCCGGTTGTCGGTCGCGGCGAGGTACGCCCCGAACGAGGCCAGGGCGCCGCTGTCGCCCAGCTCCCGCTGGGTCCGCCCCAGGGCAAGGAGGAGCCGGGCGAGATGGGGAGGCCGGGCCTCCCGGGCCGCCCGGCGGAGCGCTTCGCGAATGACCTCGGCGCGTTCCGGCGCCTGGGCCCGGATAGCCCGCCGCGCCATCTCTTCCAGCCGGGGGGCGAAGCCGGGCTCCAGGGTCACGGCGCGGGCGAAGGCCAGACCGGCGCGGGAGAGCGCGTCCCGCGCCAGCGGGCGAGTGGTCCCGGACAACCGCGAGCCAAGGGCGAATTCGGCCTGCCCCAGTCCGAACCAGGCGTAGGGAAAGTGGGGCGCGAGCTCGCCGGCGTACTTGAACTCGGACGCGGCGTCATCGAAATGGGAATCCCCACCCAGCTCGCCCTGTCTGAGACTCAGGTGGCCGAGACGAAGGTGGAGGAAGGGATCCCGCCGGGTCCGCCGGATCTGCTCGAGCAGGGTGCGTTCCTGGGCGTGCAACTGCACCGTGTCGGTCGCCACCGCGAGACTGTCGCGGAACGCATCGATGGCTCGGCGCTGCTCCGCGGTCTGCGCCGACGCGCCGGTGCTCAGCAGCAGCAGGGCCAGGAGTGGCCCCGCGCTTCGCGGCCAGATGATGCAGCCCTGGAACACGATCGGCACTCCGGTGGTGAATGAGGGGGCCTGCATGGTAGGGGACGTCTCGGGGGAATGAGAAGACACGGTGAAGGGGGAAAACAGGGGGAAAACAGGGGGAAAACAGGGGGAAAACAGGGGGAAGACTGGGGGAAGACTGGGGGA
>DATCXX010000164.1:0-6406 GCA_036565615.1 Gemmatimonadales bacterium
CCCCCCGGGACCCCAGCGGGGCTCGCCGGCTCCGCTCCGAGGAACCCGCCACCGTCCGCTGCCCTCTTCCAGCCGACGCACGAACAACTCATCCGACCCGGCTTCGTTCGAGACGTAGGCCAGCCACTTTCCGTCGGGCGAGAGCGCGATCGACCGTTCGTTGAATGGCGTCCGCAGCAGCGGCCGCTCGGCCCTGGCCCTGTCCAGGGAGCCGACCCACACGTCCCGACTGGTCACGGTCATGGTCTGGCGGATGGCGAGGGTCGTTCCGTCCCGGGCCAGCTCCAGCTCCAGGGCGCCGCTCTGCCGCACCAGAAGGGTCTCGGGAACGCCGCTCCCATCGGTGGGGATCCTGAGGACGGTACGGCCCCTCCCGGCGTACACCAGGTGCCTGCCCTCCGGTGTCCAGGCCGCGACCGCGCTCGACGAATCGAAGGTGAGGCGGGACATTTGCTCCGACCGCAGGTCGTAGAGCCAGATGTCGTTGGTGGTGACCCCGGCAAAGTCTGTCACCTGGACCGCGATCCGCTGCCCTTCGGGGGAAAAGCGCGGCGTATCGTAAAACCGGCTCGGCCCGGGGAGTGGTGTCACCCGTCCGGAGGCATCGGCCAGAACCAGCTGCCGCAGGCTGTTCCCGCCCCGGACGAAGGCCAGCGTGCCGCTGCGCGCCACACCCATCTTGCCGGGAAAGGCCGGGCCGAAGCGGACCCGATCGGCGATCGGGATCGGAGGCCCGGTGAGCTTTCGGTTTTCCGCGTCGAAGGGAACCGCGAAGAGGGTGCCGTCCTGCTGGAGGAAGGTGAGAAACCCTCCCTCTACCCAGCGGGGGTACATGCCGGCCTGGCCGAGCTCGTGGAGTTTGGCGTCCGGAAGCGAGATGACCGCGAGGGCGGGGCTCCCTTGTCGCACCAGGGTCACCAGAACATTGCGGCCGTCCGGAAGGGCGTCGGCCCAGCGAAAGCTCTCGAGCTTTGCGGTGTCCGCCGCAAGGACGAGCTCGGGCTGCCCTCCGGCCGCGGCGACACGCTGCAGGCCGACGGTGTTCGCGAAGTAGATCGTGTCTCCCCTTACCCAGGAGGAGGAGCTGGTACATCCCTCACAGATCGTGACGACGGCGCCACCGCCGAGCCCGAGCTTGCGGAGTCTGCCGTCCTGGGTAAACCCGAGTGAGCTGCCGTCGGGAGAGAAGAACGGATTGTAGGCGCCCCGGGTTCCCGCGATCTGCACCGGATCCTCCCGGTCCAGCATCCGGGAATAGAGCCAGGCGGTCCGTGAAGAGTCGGTACCGACATACACGATCCGCGACCCGTCGGGCGAGACCGCAACCGGAGACCCGGCCGCGTCGCCGATTCGGCCATCGCCGGTGTACTGGATGGTGAATCGGGTGACCGGAGGTGCCGGCGGCACCGGACGGGAGCGGAAGCGCTCCCAGCCGAAGAGCGCGAGTGTCACCGCGGCGAGGGCCCAGGGCAGCATCGAGAGCGCCCGGGCCCGCGGAGTCAGCGCCGCCACGGGCGCGGTGCGCATCGTCGTGGTGGTGACGAACGAGGTATTCCCCAGCGCCGCGGAGAATTCCCTGGCGGTGGCGAACCGGTCGGCGGGCAGCTTGGAGAGCGCCGTCATCACCGCCGCCTCGACGTGGGGCGGGATGGTGCGGCGCTGCAGCGTGAGGGGGCGGGGCTCCTCGGTCATCACCCTGGCCACGATGGCCTGCGGCGTGGCCCCGGTAAACGGCGGCTCGGCGGTGAGCATCTCGTAGAGCACGCAGCCCAGGGCGTAGATGTCGGCCTTGGCGGTGATCTCCCGCTCGCCCATGGCCTGTTCCGGCGCCATGTAGAACGGGGTACCCAGCGACATCCCGGTCTCGGTCATCCGGCTGCCACCCTCGGTGCGTGACGCGGCCAGCGCGATGCCGAAGTCGGCCACCATCGCATGACCGCCGTGGAGCAGGATGTTCTCCGGCTTGATGTCGCGGTGGATGATCCCGGCGGCGTGGGCGTAGCCCAGCGCGTCAGCCACCTCGCGGGCGATCCGTACCGCCTCGTCCACCGGGAGCTGGTGCTCCCGGTTGAGCCGGTCGCGAAGCGACTCCCCCTCCACGAACGGCATGACGTAGTACACCAGCCCGTCGGCCTCACCGGAATCGAACAGGCTCAGAATGTGGGGGTGCTGAAGGTTGGCGGTGGTCTTGATCTCCGCCAGGAAGCGGTTGGCCCCGAGGATGGCGGACAGCTCCGGCCGCAACACCTTGAGCGCGACCTTGCGATCGTGCCGGAGGTCGTGGGCCAGGTAGACCGTGGCCATCCCGCCCTGACCCAGCTCCCGCTGGATCCGGTAACGGTCAGCGAGGGCGGCGGTCAGCCGGCTCAGGGAATCGGCCACGGGGTCATGCGACACGGCGGCTCCGCATCTGGCTGGGGTTCTGCGGCTGTTCCGGGGATGACACCCTGGGAATATACGGCGCATTCGCCGGGGGAGCTAAGCGCGGGCGTGATCGGCCCCCACGGTCACCCCGTCATTGGCGCGCTGCCCATTGCAGGATAGCGGGATAGAGACCCGGCACCCGGGTGCCGGCCGGGCGCTCGTGGTACAACCGCAGCAGCTCCTGAGCGAAGAGTCCGAAACGCGGGAACCGCCGCGAGCCTTCCATCGTCACCGTGGTCTGGCGCACCACCTCGGCGAAGTCTTCCGCACCGACCCGGCCCTCGATATACAGCAGGAACACCGCCCAGGTCATGTATTCGTTGAACACCGCGACCGGCGACTGGTAAAAGGAAGACCCATCGGTTGTCCAGGTTGAGCGGGTACCAAACGCGTCGGTGACTTGTGAGCGGTACTGCTCGGTGACCGGGTTCACGAAATGGTGATCGATCTCCGTAAAGACCAGTCTCTGCACGGTCGCCTTCTGGACCGCGGCACTGGTCCCCGGCCCGGAGGTGACATCGGGGCCTGAGGTGAATATCACCGCCTCGCTGCCCGCCCCGGTGTTCACGACATGGGTGCTGTGACTGCCGAACACCAGCGGGGAGAGGGCCACCGTGTAGTGATCGAAGCGGCGGGGTGCGAATTCACGCTCCAGCCAGTCCGCGATGGAGTCGATCTCGGCGATGACCCGGTAGCGCTCGATGAACCCGCGATAGTATGCGGCATTCGCGGCGTAGAAGGCGCGGAATTGGGAGGCCTCCGCGAACTGCTGGACTTGGGCCAGGTGCTCCCGGAAGGCGTTCGGGCTCCACAAGGTGCCATACGCGGGATCCCGCTTGATCAG
Source organism: Gemmatimonadales bacterium (assembly GCA_036565615.1). Taxonomy (GTDB): domain Bacteria; phylum Gemmatimonadota; class Gemmatimonadetes; order Gemmatimonadales; family GWC2-71-9; genus JABFSM01. The sequence continues at coordinate 3,269 of DATCXX010000164.1, forward strand.
CTCTCCATCCCAGACATAGGCGAAACTGTTGTCGCGGAGCTCGTAATAGCGGCGCACCGGATCGTCGCCGCCCAGCTGGAGCGCCTCCATCGAGGGGTGGGTGCGGAACGGGGCAAACGCGGTACCGACACGCTGGTAGTACTCACCCGACCTCCGGACTAGGGTGAGGCTGGACTGACCGTACGCCGTGGTCGCCACGATGACGTTCGCCAGCTCGTAGACCTCGGGCACTACAATTCGGACCCGGGCGAGATCGACCGGTTGGGCCGGGGCGACGAGGTCCAGCGGCCCGGTGGCGCCGCAGCCTCCGGCCACGGTGGTGATCAGGATCATTCGGAGCAGGTTGCCCATTCGCGCTCCAGAGCCCCTCCCCCGGGCCGACGAAACGACCGGATTGCATCCCGGGGCTGTGCGAAGCATGGTGCTTCAACTGTGAAGAGACGGTTAGTTCTCCGTGAAGCGGAAGGGTATCCTCCGGCAGGACGGTCCAACCGATAGTTCGGCGGACAACTGGCTCCTTGCAGTGTGACGGGACCGAAATGGCCATCGCGGCGCTGTACGATATTCACGGGAACCTACCGGCACCGAAGCTGGGCTCGAGGACGTCCGCATGGCCAAGGTTGATCAGATCGTCGTAGGTGGCGACGTTCTTCCTGGCCCGATGCCCTGTGCCACATTGGCGATACTTCTAAATTCCGACATTCCGGTGGCGTTCATTCAGGGGAATGGCGAGTTGGCGGTGCTCGCACAAATTGGTGTGTCGTCCAGACGCGGTAGTACTGGGGCACCACCTCCGGGGAGCCGCTCGCTCCGGCACTCCAGGCTTGGTATAAGCGGTCATCCTTTCAGTGCGGGATTGATGCGGCCCCGATCGCAGTCAGAATCGGTTCGCGCCTTCGCACCCCGGCTATTCGGGGCGGCCGGGGCGCGAACTCGCCAGCTCACGGTGCAGCTCGGACCTCGCTCAAACCGGGTGGATGAGCCGCTTCAGCTCGGCCTCGAGCCTCCGCTGGTTCTTGCCTAGCGCGGCACCCGGCCGGACCGGCCGGCCCCGCTTCGACAACAGGGCTTTCAGGGATTTGGCCGATCCTTCGAATCGCGCGAGCGTGGTGCGCCGCCCCGCACTCCGTGATGTCTTCTGGAGGCGACCGAGGGGCGATTCCGGCAACGAAGTCCGCAAGGAGGCGAAGTATCCCTTCGGGAGTCGCGCCACGGCCTTCCCATACCGTACATTCCACGCAGCCAGCAGCCGGCGCCGTCGGTCTTCGATTCCCTGGACTTCCAGGCGCCTGCGCTCGGGGTTGCGCAGCAACGCGCGATTGGCCAGCAGCGACCTGGTCTGGCTGACCAGCCGGTTCCAGTCGCCGAGCAGCACGAAGTCCTGAGCGGGGATAGCAGCCAGCCTCCAGGATTCCGCGCTGATCCGGTCCAGGTCCCGCCGAATCACGCCAGCCGACTTCGGCCCGTGCGCGGCGAGCTCCTGGAGCTGCCGGCCCAGCCACTGAATCCAGGCGGGGATCTTGCCCTCCAGCAACTCCTTCCAGGCACCAAGTCCGTTCAGCAGCGCAAGCAGCTGCCGGCACTTCTCCTCCAGCTTTCGAAGCGTCTCGGCGGCCTCGTTGATCCGCGCCACGACCTCGGCCTGGAGGTAGTCGCGCAGCTCCTGAAGCGGCTGCACCAGATTCTCCAGCTCACCGAGGAAAGAGAGCATGTCCGCCAGCTTCTGACCCAGCTTGTCCCTGGCAGACTGGATCCAGGCGAGCGGACCGCTGATGTCGATGCCGATCCAGTTCAACAAGTCCTGGAGCTGCTCAAGTACCCAGTCGATGAACGTGTCGGCGTAATCGAGCAGTGCAGTAATGAAGTTCTTGACGACGTCTGGAATCGCACTCCCGATCGCTCGCAACACACTGCCAATGGCGGATGCGATCTCATCGAGGTATGCCTTGATGGTATCGAGGACGACTTTCTTGGCAGACAGGAGGCCGTAGATCCGGTCCAGGAACCGGCGCCGGGAGTCGAGCAGGTCGTTCACCGCCTTGAGGGCGTTGAGGACCGCGCGGGACCGGCGCACCAGCTCCTCGATCTCGCCGACCCGGCGCGACAGCATTCGAAGGATCGGCGGCGGAAGCAGCGCCTCAATGAGTTTCTGCTGGGGCTCAAGGGCCGCCAGCGTGATCTGGAGGTCGGTGACAACGGGGGACACTCTGGTAAAGAGTGGCACCACGTTCACGGTCATCAGGTCCTTGGCAGCCGGGATTAGCGTCGCGTTGAGGGCGCTGCCGACCCGGCTCAAGTTGCGCAAAACGCGCTGGAATGGCGGTATGGCACGCCGCACCACTGACACGACCTGATCAAGCAGCTTCTGGATGATCTTGCCGATGCCGGGCGCGGCACGGAAGAGCGACAGCAGGTTATCGATCTGCCGGAGAGCGGCCGAGATGATGCTGACGCTGGTCGACGCTTCGCCGAACAGGGTGAGATTCTTCCCGGTGGTGGCAATCAGCTCCGTAGAGACTTGAGTAAATCGGGACGACTCGTCATAGAGCTCGTTCAGGATGGCGAGTTCCTCGTCGACGGCGGCATAGCCGCGGCGGAAGATCATCAGGGAGCTCCGGCCCAGAGCTTGAAGTCAGCGGCGACCGCCATGTGGTCCGAGACGGTCTTGAAGTAGGTGGTAAGCCACCCCTGGTCGCCCGGAAGCGTTCGACCGAAGGTAATGGCGGTCTTGGTCGGCAGATGAAGCGGCTGGAGAGACGCCGACCAAATGACGTCGTCGAGGTAGCGCCAGACAGCTTGCAGGCGCCACTGTAACACGCCATTCCGGATGCTGAGCTTGGTATACCCCCCCACCGGGTGCTCGTAGTTCGGGGGTGGGGGTGGAATCACGGCCCTCCAGGCGTCGGCAAAGGCGCCGGGTATGAGGGGATTCGAGTTGAAGTCCGCGGCAATCATCACCCTGGGCCTAGAAGCCAGCAGAGCAGCGATGAAGCCGACACTGGCCTTGTTTTTCGCACCATCAGCCGGCAGATGAGCGCAGAAAAACCGGAAAGACTGGGTCGGGATGCTCTTGAGCGAGCAGTCCACGCGATGCGCCTTCCTCGCGCCTTGTGGCTCGATGGGTTCGACTCCTGACCC
>DATCXX010000171.1:0-2846 GCA_036565615.1 Gemmatimonadales bacterium
GGCTTCCACTCGGCCGGGCAAATCGGCCGGGCTCGGAACCCCGGATCCGGCCCGGGCGCCCACGGCGCGGAGCAGCTCGTCGGCCCGCTCCCTGCCATCTCTCCGGGCGATCTCCTCTACCAGACCCGCCAACACCATCGCGTAGGCCTTGGGAAAAAGCTCCTCCCCGGCTTCGGTCAGGGCGTAGAGCCGGGCCGGCTTCCCACCGGTGTCTCGCTGGGTTCCCACCGGTTCGATGATTCCGTCCCGGGAGAGAGCCGCCACATGGGTCCGCACGGCGTTGTCGGTGAGCCCGAGCGATTCGGACAGATCATTGATGGTCTGTCGAGATCGCCGGAGCAAATGAAGCATCTTGGCCTGGGTCTCTCCGATCAGCCGTTCCACCCAACTGGTCATCCAAGGTCCTTTCTAAGTCCTTCTACGATATACAGAACGGCCCATTTTGTCTAGTAATCACAGAAATCTATTGACAAAGTGTATAAAGCGGATATCTTGGTCGAAACCGCAGTCGACCACTTCCCACCTCCCGGAGGTTGCCATGGCTCGCCGAAACCAGCGTCCCCAGCTCCTGTTCTTCGTATTCCTCACCGCCGGGGCCGGACTCTCGGCCCAGGCGCCGGCGCCGGACCTGTCCGACCCGGAGGTGGCCCACGTCGCGGTCACCGCCAACACCATCGACATCGAGCTCGCCAAGTACGCCCAGACCAGGACCCGCAATACCGAAGTCCGCAAGTTCGCCGCGACCATGATCGTCGACCACGGCGCCGTCAACGCCCAGGCCGCCGCGCTGGCCGGGCGGCTGGGCGTCACGCCCAGAGATAACGCGGTGAGCCAGTCGCTGCTGACCGGCGCCGGCTCGGCCCGGGCCGCGATCGAGAAGCTGGAGGGCATCGCCTTCGATCGAGCCTACATGGACCGCGAGATCGGGTATCACCAGGCCGTGCTCGACGCGCTCGATGGGCTGCTGATTCCTACCTCGTCCAACCCCGAGCTCAAGAAGCTGCTGGTGGATGTGCGGCCGGCCATCGCCGCCCACCTGGCGCATGCCAAGCAGCTCCGGAGCTCGCTGGGGTCGCAGTGACCCCGCGCGGCCGCGAGCTCCGGCGTTTCGGGCTGGTGGTCGCGCTGGCGATGGGGGTCGTGGCGTTTGCCGGCGCGATGGCGGCGCCACGCTCCCCCGCCCCGGTTCCTCGAAGCCATCTGATCGAGATCCGGGGGATGGCCTTTCAGCCGGCCGAGCTCACCGTCATGCGGGGCGACACGGTGGTCTGGATCAACCGGGATATCGTGCCGCACACCGCGACCGCCTCAGGAAAACGGGGCTGGGACACCGGCACGCTGAATCAGGCGGAGCCCGGCCGGGTGGTCCTCCGCGATGCCGGGACGGTGCACTACGTCTGCCAGCTCCACCCCACCATGCGGGGGACGCTGATCGTTCGATGACCGGGCGTTCGCGCCCCCAGCGGAGGGTGATTCACATGAAGCGCCTCGGATTGCTGCTCGGTCTGATCATGGCCGCCTCCTGCGATGGAACGCCGACGTCGGACGGCGACGGGGACCGGCTCCGGCCGCTCGACCCGGCGCTGGTTGCCCAGGGCAAAGACATCTTCCGCCACGATACCTACGGCAACGAGGTGTTCTGGACCGACACCGCGCGGATGCACGAGGTCATTGCGAGCGCGGTGAGCCCGCGGGTTGCGCTCTCGGTCGGACTCAAGGTGGACGCCGATGCGCTCCCCCAGGCGGTGAAGGACGCCATCGCCGCCGGACAGGTGGATCTGGACGACCCCGCGACGACCGTGACGCTGCTCAAGCTTCACTCGGTGGTGGGGTTGCACGGCACGGTGGAGACCATCGGGGGAAAGGACAGCCTGGTTCGGGTCGGGATCACCTGCGCGCTCTGTCATTCCCGGGTGGACAATTCATTTGCCCCGGGCATCGGGAAGCGGGTGGACGGCTGGGCCGCCACCGACCTCGACATCGGGGCGATCGTGGCGCTGTCGCCGGCGATTCCAGCCGGGCTCAAGGCGATCATGCGGAGCTGGGGACCCGGGAAATACGATCCCCGGATCAACCGGGACGGGCAGAACACGCCTATCGTGATCCCGCCGGCGTACGGATTGCACGGGGTCGCCCTGGAGACATACACCGGCGAGGGTCCGGTCTCGTACTGGAATGCGTACGTGGCGGTGACCCAGATGCACGGTCGGGGCTCGTTCGAAGATCCCAGGCTGGGCATCAGCGTCAGCGCGAACCCCGATCTGGTCACTTCCAAGCTGCCGGCTCTGGCGGAGTACCAGCTCAGCCTAGCGGCACCGGCCAATCCCGCTGTCGTGGACCAAGCGGCGGCGGCCCGGGGCAAGGCGGTGTTCGAGGGAGTGGGCCGCTGCGCCGACTGTCATCTCCCGGGACAGCAATTCCCCGACGTCAGCAAAGGCCGGCTGCACCAGCCGGCCGAGACCGGGATGGACCCTGCCTATGCCGCCCGCACCGCGACCAGGCGGTACCGCACCACCCCGCTGCGGGGGCTCTGGCAGCACCCGCCGTACTTCCACGACGGGAGCGCCGCCACCCTCGAGGCGGTCGTGGCTCACTATGACCGCGTGCTCTCACTTGGGCTCACGCCCCAGCAGGAGGCCGATCTGGCGGCGTATCTGCGAACCCGCTAGGGCGCCCAGCGCGGATCCAGCGCCGGTTGGTCGCTGAGCCGGGTCATCCGGCCGCCGTCCAGGTCCATGATGTAGAGGAAATCCTGACGCTGGTCTCCCGAGAGGAATGCGATCCGCTTTCCGTCGGGAGACCACCGGGCCGATCCATCATAACCCGGCGCCGAGGTCAGCCGCCGG
>DATCXX010000172.1:0-4774 GCA_036565615.1 Gemmatimonadales bacterium
CCGGCGGCTCCAGCCTCGGGCCAGCTGGGGCTCGAAGGAGCGTTCATCGGTGGTGGTGAGGCCGGGCCCGGGCCGGGCCAGGCGGAGAAACAGGAGATCGGACACGGCGATATTCGCCGAGCCGTTGAGCAGGGTGGGAATCGGGGTGGCGGGCTCCTGCCCCATGATGATCACGACCGAGCCGTGGTCGTTGCCGCGCGGCTGCGCCGCGGCCGGAGCGGCAGCGCAAAGCAGAGCGGGGATCAGCAGGCGGCGAATGCGCACCAGCACCTCCCGAACACATGTGTTTGGCGGGAATTCTCTCGAAAAGTAATCCCCCGGCTACCGCTGCCAGGTCCAGGCATCGGAGCGAAACCGGGCCGCATGGGGGGTGGCCAGGGCCGCGACGCCGGCCGGCAACCCCTCTTCCCGGACCGCACCCTCGAGCAGGGACTCGGCCGTGGCCAGCAGCGCTTCCGCGGCCTCGTCGAAGCTCGGCTCGATGCCCAGGGGGCCCGCCTGGCCTGCTCCCGCGAGCGGCGGAGTCAAACCAGCCAGCTCCCCGACCAGCCCCTGGTCATCGGCGAGGAGAAGGGAGCCATGCTGCAGGAACCCGTCACCCGATCGAAGCTGGGCGCTCCCGACCACTTTTCTCCCCCGGACCAGCACCTCGCCGCCGACCGGCGTTGCAAAACAGGGGCCGGAGCCGACTCCAGGGATTGGCGAAGAGCGAGGAGCGAGCAGGGCCTGCACGCCCATGGTGCTGAGGGCTGCCCGGAGGAGGGCGTGAATGGCGGTGTAGGCTTCCCGCATCCCGCCAAAGGCGGAGAGCGGCGCGGTGACGGCGTAGGTCAGCTCGCGGGCGTGCCAGACCGCGCGGCCCCCGGTGGGCCGCCGGACACAGGACAGTCCCAGCGCCCGAATCCGCTCGGTGTCATAGCGGCGAAGCGCCGGCTCGTGCCGTCCGAAGGAAAGACAGTGAGGTTCCCACCGGTAACAGCGGAGAAAGGCCTCGCCGGTTTCGAGGGTGCGGTCCAGCAGCGCGGCATCCACAGCCATGTTCTCCCAGCCCGGCCGCGCCCCGTCCATGAAGACGGTCCACGGAACGGGGCGCGACCGTGAGACGTGAGACGTGAGACGGGAGACGGGATGTACCCGCCCTTCCGTCTCACCTCTCACGTCTCACCTCTCACGCGTACTCCTCCACCGGCGGGCAGACGCACACCAGGTTCCGGTCGCCGTAGGCGCCGTCGATGCGTCCCACCGTGGGCCAGACCTTGTGCACCCGGGTCGCCGGGGTGGGGAAGGCGGCGCGCTCCCGCGGATAGGGGCGGGACCAGGTGTCCGCGGTCACCAGGCGCAAGGTGTGGGGCGCGTGGAAGAGCAGATTGTCGCCCCGGGCCGCGCCGCCCTGTTCCACTTCGCGGATCTCCTCCCGGATCGCGATCATCGCGTCGCAGAAGCGGTCCAGCTCCTCCTTCGATTCGCTTTCGGTGGGCTCCACCATCAGGGTGCCGGCCACCGGGAACGACACTGTCGGGGGATGGAAGGAGTAGTCGATCAGGCGCTTGGCCACGTCTTCGACCTCAACCCCGGCCGAGCCCTTGAACGGGCGGCAATCGAGGATGCACTCGTGCGCGATCAGCCCGGCGTGTCCGGAATAGAGCGTTTGATAGTGACCTTCCAGCCGCTTGGCGACGTAATTCGCGTTGAGAATCGCGTAGCGGGTGGCTTCGGTGAGGCCGTCGGGTCCCATCATCGCGATGTAGGCCCACGAGATCGGCAGGATCGACGGACTTCCCCAGGGCCCGGAAGACACCGCGCCGCTGGCCGTGGCCGGACTGTCCGCCAGCGGGTGGCCGGGGAGGTAGGGCGCCAGGTGGGCCGCCACCCCGATCGGCCCCATGCCGGGACCGCCGCCGCCGTGCGGAATGCAGAACGTCTTGTGGAGATTCAGGTGACAGACATCGGCGCCGATGTCTCCCGGCCGGGTCAGCCCCACCTGGGCGTTCATGTTGGCGCCATCCATGTAGACCTGGCCGCCGTGCTTGTGCACGATGGCGCACACCTCGGCGATGCCGTCCTCGAAGACGCCGTGGGTGGACGGATAGGTGACCATCAGCGCGGCGAGATTCTTCGCGTGGGTCTCCGCCTGGCTCCGCAGATCCGCCAGGTCGATGTTTCCCTTCGGGTCGGTCTTGACCACCACCACCTTCATCCCGGCCATCACCGCGCTGGCCGGGTTGGTCCCGTGGGCCGACTGGGGGATCAGGCACACGGTGCGATGCGATTCGCTCCGGGCCCGGTGATAGGAGCGGATCACCAGCAAGCCGGCAAATTCTCCCTGGCTTCCGGCGTTGGGCTGGAGCGACACCCGGGAGAACCCGGTGATCTCCGCCAGCCAGGCTTCCAGATCGGCGAAGAGCTGCCGGTACCCATCGGTCTGCTCCCGGGGGGCGAAGGGGTGAATCCCGCCGAACCCGGGCCAGGACACCGGCACCATCTCGGCGGTGGCGTTGAGCTTCATGGTGCAGGAGCCCAGCGGAATCATCGCGGCGGTGAGCGAGAGGTCGCGCGCTTCCAGCCGCCGGATGTAGCGCAGCATCTCGGTCTCGGAGCGGTGGCTGTTGAAGACCGGATGGGTCAGGTAGGGCGAAGTGCGCTGGAGTTCCTCGGGGATGGACGGCTGGACGGCTGGACCGCTGGACGGCTGGTTGCTGATAGCTGATGGCTGAAGGCTGAAGGCTTCCAACAGATCGGCCAGGTCACCCTCGGTTACCGTTTCGTCGAGGGCGACGCCGAGCTGCGTGGGCGACACCGCGCGCAAGTTGATGCGCCGGGCCCGGGCCGCCTCGTGAATCCTGGCGGCCGTCGCGGCGTCGGTCTCCACCAGCAGAGTATCGAAGAACGCCTCGCTCCCAAGCCGGAAGCCGCCGGCGCGGAGCGCGGCCGCGAGCCGCCGGGTGCGCCCATGCACCTGTTCCGCGATGGCGCGGATACCCTCGGGGCCGTGATACACCGCGTACATGCTGGCCATGACCGCGAGCAGCACCTGCGCGGTGCAGACGTTGCTGGTGGCCTTCTCCCGGCGGATGTGCTGCTCCCGCGTCTGCAGCGCCATCCGGAGGGCCATGTGGCCTTCGCGATCCTTCGAGACCCCGATGAGCCGCCCCGGAATCAACCGCTTGTGGGCGTCCCTGGTGGCCAGGAAGGCCGCGTGCGGCCCGCCGAACCCGAGCGGGACGCCGAAGCGCTGGGAATTCCCCACCGCGATGTCGGCGCCCCACTCTCCCGGGGGCGCCAGCAGCGCGAGCGCCAGCAGATCGGTGGCCACCGTGACCAGGCCCTTCACCGCGTGCACCCGCTCCACCACCCGGCGATGGTCGGCAATGGCGCCGAAGGTGTCCGGATACTGGATGAGGCACCCGGCCACGCCGGGGCCGTAGTCGTGCGCCGCGGCGTCGGTGACCACCACCTTCACGCCCCGCGCCTCGGCCCGGGTGGTGACCACCGCGATGGTCTGGGGATGGCAGCGGTGGTCCACCACGTAGACCGGGTCATCGTGGTGCGGCGCGGCACCCAGCGACAGCGCCATGGCTTCGGCGGCGGCGGTGCCTTCGTCGAGGAGCGAGGCGTTGGCGATCTCGAGTCCGGTGAGGTCCGAGACCATGGTCTGGAAGTTGAGCAATGCCTCCAGCCGTCCCTGGGCGATCTCCGGCTGGTAGGGCGTGTAGGCGGTGTACCAGCCGGGATTCTCCAGTACGTTGCGCTGCACGACGCCGGGCACGTGGCAGTCGTGGTAGCCCAGCCCGAGGTAGGAACGGAAGACCTGGTTCCGCTCCGCCATCGCCCGGAGCGCGGTGAGCGATTCCTGCTCGGTGCGTGCGGCCGGGAGGCCGAGCGGCTTCCGGAGCCGGATCCCGGCGGGCACTACCGCATCGATCAGGGCGTCGAGGCTCCGATAGCCCAGCACCCGCAGCATCTCGGCGACATCCGATTCGCGGGGGCCGAGGTGGCGGGCGACGAAGGGGCCGAATGAGGAATTGGCAGAAGCGGCAGTCATGCGGGGCAATGGCTCCAGCGCGTGAATTGGTCGAAAGCGGCGATGCCCCGGCAACCGTCGCCCGGGGCATCGACCACGAAATACAGGGCGGCGACCGCCTTCAGGCGCCGATCTGGGTCCGGTAGGCTGCCGCGGTCAGCAGACCCTCCAGCGAAGCCGGATCGTCGGCCTTGAGCCGGATCATCCATCCGTCGTCGTAGGGCGCGCGATTCACCGCGGCCGGATCGGCGTCGAGTCCGGCGTTGACCGCCACCACCGTGCCCGCGATGGGGCAATACAAATCCGACACCGCCTTGACCGCCTCGATGGTGCCGAACACCTGGTGGGCGTCGAAGTGATCGCCGGCCTTGGGCAGATTCAGGTACACCACATCCCCGAGCTCACCCTGGGCGTAGTCGGTCACGCCGATGAGGAAGACGCCGGGCTCCTGAGTGGTCTTGACGTATTCGTGATCAGCGGTGTAGCGGAGATCATCCGGAACGTTGGCCACCAGGAATCCTCGGGGGGAAGACCGCGTTGAGGATACCCCGGCGGGGGGACCGGGTCAAGCGAGCGCGCGTGCCCGCGAGAGGAGCTTTCGCCAGACCTGCCACGCGCGGTCGCGCAGCAGATCGCGGCTGCCGTCGTTGTCGATGATGAAGTGGGCCCGGGCCCGCTTGGCCGGGGCGGGAAGCTGCGCGGCGATCAGCCGGGCCGCGTCCCCGGCGGGAAGTCCCCGCTGCTGCATCAGCC
>DATCXX010000186.1:0-3488 GCA_036565615.1 Gemmatimonadales bacterium
CCCATTCCCCCTTCCCCCTTCCCCCTTCCCCAGCTCCATACCCAACCCTTTCCGCACTCTAGCCGTCCCACTTCCTGAGCACGAGACTCTTCCCATGCGGCCGCAAGGGATGGTGTTGTGGACGACACGGAACTGATCGCCGGTGCGCGTGCCGGCGACCGGACGGCGGCGCGCCGCCTCTACGATCGCCACGCTCCGCGGGTCTACCGCCTGATCTTTCGATTGGTCGGTGAAGAAGAGCTCGCGCGCGAGTACACCCAGGACACCTTCGTGCGGGCGTTTCAGCGGCTGGAGCAGTACCGCGGCGAATCGGCCTTTTCGACCTGGCTCCATTCGGTCGCGGTGTCGTCGGTGATGACCGGATTCCGGCGGCTCAAGCGGATCCGGGCCCGGGAAGCGGAGCTGGACGAAGCGGCGTCGGTGGCCGGACCGGAGGAGCCGGGGGATCCGCACCTCCGCGACCGGCTGGCGCAGGAGTTGGAGCGGCTCCCGGAGCGGCTCCGGATGCCGGTGGTGCTGCACGACATCGAGGGGTTCACTCACCGGGAGATCGGCGAGATGCTCGATATCCCGCAGGGAACCAGCAAGGCACGGCTGTTCGAAGCGAGAGCGCGGCTGCGCGAGGCGCTGGTCGGCGTAGTCGCCCGGTAAACGAGGAGGTCGTCATGAACGAGCACGACATCGAGCGGGGGCTGGCTCAACTGAAGGAGACCTGGCGGGTCGCGGGTCCTCCTCCGCTGGACCGGATGTGGGAGGCCATCGAGCCCACCGCCTTCGGGGCGCCGGTGCGAACGCCATCCCGCTGGTTGCGAACCCTGCTGCCGCTCGCAGCCATGCTGGTCATCGGATTCGGCATCGGGCGGCTCGCCCCCGCGCCGGGCCGGGACTCGGCTGGTGGCCCCTTCGAAGCGGAGCTGCCCGCCATCCCGGCGGCCGTCTCAAGCGAAACCCGTCCCTTCGTGGGCGTGGCGACCGATTACCTGGAGCGGGTGACGGCGCTGCTGCTCACCATGGCCGGCGAATCGAGCCGAGGCCAGCCGGTGGAATACAAGGCCAGCCAGGCGAGGGATCTGCTCGCCACCACCCGGCTGCTGATGGATTCTCCCGATCCGATCGAGCCCCAGCTGCGGGTGCTGCTGGAGGACCTCGAGCTGGTGCTCGCCCAGATCGCCCGGCTCCCGGCCCGCCCGGAAGCGCCCGATGTCTATCTGATTGACCAGGCCCTGGACCAGCGGGAAGTCATTCCCCGCCTCCGCGTGTACCTCGCGGAGACCCCCACTTCGCAGCCCTGAACGGCGGAGCGATCGTCATGCGCCACATCCAGCTACTCCTCTGCGCCACTCTTCTGGCACCGGCGGCCGTCGCCCAGGTTCCGGTACCGCCCCGGCCCAAAGCCGCGCCCCGGCCCCAGGTCGCGCCGCTGCCGCGGGCGGACTGGTGGTTCACGACGCCGGAGCCGTTCGTGCACATCCCCTCGGCCCCCATCTGGGAACAGGGACTGTTCGACACCCACTTCGACTTCGACCGGCATCTCGATTTCGACTTCAAGTTTGACCACGACTTCAACTTCGACCACAACTTCAACTTCGACCACGACTTCAACTTCGACTTCGACTTCGACTTCGACCACAATTTCGAATGGACCGGGCAGGGCCTGCCCACCCCGATGGCTCCCCTGCCTCCGATGGCTGCCTTGCCTCCGATGGCCTATACCCCCTCGCCGGGGGCGATGACGCTCTTCGGTCAGCATGAGGGGATGGCCCGGTTCCAGCCGGAGCAGGGAACCCCGGAAGACTCCCTCTATCGCCGGGCCCGCGAGGCCCTCAACCGGGGCGAATACACCAGGGCCTCCACCCTGTTCCAGTCGCTGGAGCAGCGCTATCCCCGGTCCCGGGTGGCGCCGGCCGCGCTCTACTACCGGGCCTTTGCGCTCTACCGGGCCGGCGGCACCGATGAGCTGCGCACCGCGGTCGCCGCCCTGAAGGCGCAGCAGGAGCGTTACCCCGAGGCGGCGAGCGACCCCGACGCGGCGACACTCCGCACCCGGTTGTACGCCGCCCTGGCCGCGCGCGGCGATGCCGAAGCTGCATCCGCGCTCCGCGCGGCGACGGCCGGCGGTCCGACCTGCGACAAGGAGGATGTCGAAGTGCGGGCCGAGGCGCTCAACGCCCTGGCCCAGATCAATCCGCCCGAGGCCCGGCCCACCCTCAAGAAGGTGCTGGCCCGCCGGGACGAATGCTCGGTCCGGCTCCGGCGGAGCGCCGTCTACATCCTGGGCCGCAGCGGCACGGCCGAAGCGGCCTCCGATCTCCTCGAGGTCGCCAAGTCGGATCCCGATCCCAGCGTGCGGAGCGACGCGATCGTGCTGCTGGGGCGTTCGCCCGGCGCGGAGACGGTGCGGGTGCTGGAGACCATCTTCAACGAGAGCGACGACGACCGCACCCGGCAGGCCGCGCTCATGGCGCTCCGCAACAAGGGTGGTCCCGAGGCGACCCGGGTGCTCCGGGGGATCATCGAGCGGGCGGAAGTCTCGGAGAAGATGCGGGCGGAGGCCATCTCCCAGCTCGCCAGCGGGGCGGTGAATGCGTCGGACGTCAGAGAGACCAGGGCGGCCCGGGCTCCGAGTGGCCAGACCGCCAGCGGCGGGGCGTCGATGACCACCAGCGGCTCGGGACGTCCGGTAGTCCCGGAGAACAGCGAAGAGGCGGCCTACCTCCGCTCCCTCTACGGGAGGACCACCTCGACCTCGATCAAGTCGTCCATCATTTCGGCGCTGGCCCGGATGGGGGGGAGTACCAACGAGCAGTTCCTTCTCGGGATCGTCAAGAACCGGGAGGAGGAGACCCGGCTGCGGCGCGACGCCCTGTCGCGGCTCCGGGTCAGCACCCTCTCGATCGACGAGCTGGGCAAGCTGTTCGAGGCGCTCTCCGAGCGCGACCTGCGCAGCGCGGTGATCCGGCAGCTCGCCACCCGGGAAGAGCCGGCGGCGCTCGACAAGCTGATCGAGATCATCAAGTCGGGCACCGATCCCCAGATCCGCCGGGAGGCGGTGGCGGCCCTCGCCCGGCGGGATGATCCCCGCGCCACCAAGCTGCTGCTCGAGCTGGTGGAGAAGCCATGAGCCCCCGGTCGCGGGTTCTCGGCGCGCTCCTGGCCGTGCTGGCGACGGGCCTCGTCGCCTCGCTGGGGGCGCAGTCCTCGCTCCGGAACCGGGTCGAGGGCAGCGGTGATGCGCGGGTCCAGTTTCGCTATGCGGCCCGGGCCGATGTCTGCGGGTTAGGCTCCTCGATCCAGGTCGGCACCTCGACCTATATCAATACCGGCAATTCGAACCTCTGGAACGGGGTCGACCGGCCCGCCTGCCGCCGGGGGCCGGTGGTGGTGCGGGTGACCCGCTCGGGCGGGATGGTCGTCGGGGTGGATACCGAGATCGCCCCGGAGTCGAGCCCGGAGGGTGTGACCGATCTCGGGGTGGTGTCCGCCGCCGC
>DATCXX010000233.1:0-2956 GCA_036565615.1 Gemmatimonadales bacterium
GGGATAGCCGGATAGCACCGCATCCACCCCCTAGCCGCTACCCGCCATCCGCTTGCCGCTTCCCGCTCACCGGCTCAACGCCTGCTCCAGATCCGCGATCAGGTCCTCGGCGTCCTCGATGCCGCAGGAGAGCCGCACGAAGCCCTCCGGAATTCCCAGGCCGGCCATCGCATCGGGCGACTGGCCCTTGTGGGAGGTGAGCCGGGGCTCCGAGACCAGGCTCTCGACCCCGGCCAGGCTCGGAGCGTGGATGAACAGCCGGAGCCGCTTGAGGAACCGCTCCGCCGAGCTGGCGCCGCCCTTGAGGGTCGCTCCCACCATGCCGCCGAATCCGTCCAGGGTCCGAGCCGCGATCTCGTGATCGGGGTGGGAAACCAGTCCGGGGTAGCTCACCGAGCTGATCCGGGCGTGCCCGGCCAGGAAGGTCGCCACCGCGAGCCCGTTGGCGTTGTGGCGCGCCATCCGGACCGCCAGGGTCTTCATGCCCCGCTCCAGCAGCCAGGCCGCGTGCGGGTCGATGGCCGGACCCCAGGTGCGCAGCCGGCGGATCACCTCTTCGATCACCGAGCGGGTGCCCGCCACCGCCCCGGCGATGATGTCGCTGTGCCCGTTGAGGTACTTGGTGGCGCTGGTGATCACCACGTCCGCGCCGTGCTCCAGCGGGCGGAAGTTCACCGGGCTGGCGAAGGTCGAATCCACCAGCAGCGCCAGTCCGAACTCCTTGGCGATCCCCGCGATCGGGGCGAGGTCCAGCACCCGGACCGTGGGATTGACCGGCGACTCGATGAAGATGGCCCGGGTGTTCTTCTTGATCGACTTACGCCAGATCCGGGGGGTGGTGGGGTCCACGTAGGTGACCGTGATCCCCAGCCGGCCGAACTCTTCGTCGAACAGCTTGAGGGTGCCGCCGTAAATCCAGCGGCTGGCGAGGAGATGGTCGCCCGGCCCCAGCACGGCGAGGTGCGCCAGCGCGGTGGCGCCCATACCGCTGGCCAGGAACACCGCGTCCTCGGCCCCCTCCAGCAGGGCGTACTTGCCGGCCAGGCTCAGCTGGTTGGGATTGTTGCCGTAGCGGGTGTAGAGCACCTCCCGCTCGGAACCCACCGCGTTCACGAAGGTGGCGGACTGCATGATGGGGGAGACTACCGGCTCGTTCTCCCGGCGGGGCGCGGGGAGGCCGTGCACCGCAATCGTCGAGCGGCCCAGCCGGGGCGTGCTCACGAGAGGGTCAGCGGCCGGTAGGTGCCCCCCGCGGCCTGGATCAGCCGGCGGAGCGCCAGCGACTGGAGCGCGTCGGCGGCCCGCTCCACCGTCCAGGTCAGCGCGTCGGCCAGCCGATTGGCATCCCCCGCGCCCAGCCGCTGAATCGTCTGGAAGGCGGTGACCGCGTCAGGGGTGGCGACGCCCAGGACCCGGGGCGCGGCCTCGCCGTCGGTCAGCGCGGCCACCGAGAGGCCGTGCCGCTCCAGCACATGATCGATGGCGTCCAGGTGACTGTCGGTGATCCCGGACAGGACCACGTAGTGCTCGTCCTCGGTGGCCACCCGGAGCAGGAGCTTGGCCACCACCTCGTCGGCGCAGCTGAAGTCGAGCAGTCCCACAGCGGTGAAGTCGAGCTGGGTGGTGCGATGGCTCGCTCCCGCGATGGTTTGCTCGATCCGGTCGCGGAGCGCGGCGCCGGTGGAGCGGGTGACCATATCGGAGTAGGGTGTGGCGACGGTCTCGCGCAGCAGTGGGGCCAGGTCAATTCGCTGCATCATCGCGCGTCGGCCTCCTGGGCGGGAATGGTGATCTGGACTTGGGAGCCCGGGAAGAATGGAAGATGCTCGGCCAGGGGCACGTCGTCATCCCAGGCGGGAACCACGGCCAGCCGCGCCGTGCCGCTTCGGACCGACACCTTCCCCTGCCACCGTCCAAGGTAACGCCGTATGCCCGCTAATCCTTGCCCCCGGCCCGGATCGCGGAAGCGGCTCACGTTATGCAGCAGGGCGAGCTCGAGGGCGGCACCGTCGCCCCACCGATCCCCCACCTTCTTGGCCTCGGTGGGCTCGAGCGAGCGCCGGAAGCCGATCCCCGAATCGCTGACCGCGATCACCACGACCTTGCGGCCCAGCCGCTTCCGCCAGTTGTAGGTCTGCACTGCCACCCATCCCCCGGTCCCGGCGTGCTCCACGATGTTCTGGCAGGCCTCCGACAGGGCCATGGCGAATCCCATGGTGGCCTTGGCCTCGAGATTGAGCTCGGAAAGCAGGATCCGCTGAGCCCGCTCCTGGATCCGGCCCACGACGTGGTGCACGTCTTCCGCCGCCCGCACCGGAGTGACCGGGAGGAGGACGTCGGAGGGGGCGTCGCTGCTCTTGCGGGGAAGCTTGCCGACCAGCTCGAAGCACTCGGCGGCGGCGTGAAAGAAGCCGGCCCGGCCCCAGTAACTCCGCACATCCTCGCTGTCGGGAATGGTGAGACGAGGGGTGGCCAGCCGGGCCTCCTGGATGGCCTGACCCAGGGAGAGCAACGCGGTGAGCCCGTAGGGAGAGGCCCAGTGGGTGGCCCGGGCGTCCAGCAGCAGCCCCTCGGTGGGAGGCCAGTCCCCCAGACCGGTCGCGAGGGTGTCGAGGGTGCGGTCGTCGAGCGAGCCCGGCACGGTGACGACCCGCATCAGGGTGCCACCAGCTCGCCCCGGAGGTGACGGGCCAGCCCCGACGCGCCCCGGTAGGACACGTTGCGGGCACCGGCCCGGTTTCCCGCCGCGATGGCTTCGGGAAGCGGGTCGCCCGCCAGCAGCCGGGCGAACACCGCGGCGCCGAAGACGTCGCCGCAGCCGGTGGGGTCGTTGGGGGTTGCGACGATTTCCGAGGGAATGAGGGCGGTGGTGATCGGGTGGCTGGACGGCTGGACGGCGAGCCGGCTGGTACCTGCCTTCCCCCCGGCCGTCCAGCCGTCCAGCCGTCCAGCCGTC
>DATCXX010000238.1:0-3694 GCA_036565615.1 Gemmatimonadales bacterium
CCCCCAGCCGCTGATTCCGGCAGGCGAGGTCGCCGCAGACCACGCAGATGGCGCTCAGCTTGTCCACCTGCTCGGCGATGGCCATCAGGTGCCCCATCATGCCGAAGGGCTCGCCCCGGAAATCGGTGTCGGTGCCGGCCACCAGCACCCGCACCCCGCGGTCCGCGAGGGTCGTGACCACCTCCAGGATGTCCGCGTCCAGGAACTGGGCCTCGTCGATCGCGACCAGCTCGGTATCGGGGCGGGTGAGCCGCATGATCTCCCCGGCGCTGTCCACCGGAACCGCCTCGAACTCGATGCCGCTGTGGCTGGAGACCCGGAAGAGTCCGCCATAGCGCTCGTCCAGGTGCGATTTGTACACCTGGACCTTCTTGCGGGCGATGAGCGCCCGGCGCACCCGGCGCAACAGCTCCTCGCTCTTGCCGCTGAACATGACGCCCGCGATGACTTCGATGGTCCCCGACCGAGCGAGGTTGTACATCAGGATGGGTCCAGGTAGAAAGGGAGAACTCCCCGAAGCCCCGACGATAGCCGCGCGCGGGAGGCCGGTCAAGCGAGGTAATGGCGTGGTATATTCCGCCGCTCGATTACCGGACCCGGGCCGCGCGGAGGCGAGGATGACCAAGCACGAGCTGGTGGCCGAGCTGGCAGCGCGACTCGGCCTGTCACGGGCCAAGGCCGGCCTGGCCATCGAGGCCCTGTTCGGTCGCACCGGGATCGTGCCCACCGAGCTCTGCAAGGGTGGCCGGGTGCAGATCACCGGATTCGGCCAGTTCGAGGCCAAGACCCGCGCCGCGCGCTCCGGCCGCGACCCCCGCACCGGCCGCTCCATCTCCATCGCGCGTTCCACCGCGCCGGTGTTCCGGCCGGGGAAGCCGCTGCGGGATCTGCTCAATAAGAAGCGATAGTATAGGGGACCCCTGATCACTGACCACTGGTCCGGCCCCGATCCAGCCTCGCCACCAGCCTCCGCTTCCGAATCGTCTTTCCGGTGAGCCGTTCCGCGGCCGCGGCCGCGTCGGCACCGGCGCCCAGCTCCACCAGGGTGAAGCTCTCCCGGATTTCCACCTTCCCCACCGCCTCCTTGGGAACGCCGGCGTCCTTGATCAACGCCGCCACCAGGTCATGGGGTGTCACCGCATCCCGCTTGCCGATCCCGATCCAGAGCTTGCTTTCTCCTCCGGAGGGCCTGGCGGAAGCCGGCTCGAGCGGCGGCGTGCGCGCCTCGCTCCAGAGCCGGTAGAGCGCGGCGGCAACGGCGCTCGATTCGTACCGCTCCAGCAGGGGGGCGACGGCGTGGAAGGCCGAGTCATCGGGCGTGCGATCCAGTACCGCGCGAACCAGCATGCGGTCCTGCTCCAGCGCGACCCGGGCCCGCTCGAGCTGTCCCCCGAGGGGCAGGGCCCGGCGCCGGGGAGCAACCCGGGCCAGGTACGCCTCCGCCCCGGGAGGGACCAGGAGGATCACTTCTCCATGGGCCGCGAAGGCTGCGAGCAGTGTCGGGGTGGGCAGGTCCCAGGCGATCACAAGGGAACGACCCTCGGGAATCCCCGAGGTGACCACCGGGTCCGCGCCGGCGGCCCGAAGGGTCGCGTCGAGGAGGGTTCGGTCGGAGAGATCGGCAGCCCACACGGTCACCGACTCGGGATCGAGCTGTTGCACCAGATCGCCCAGCGCTTCGGCCCGTCGCCGCCATCCGGTGCTCGCGGTTCGGATCTGGGGGAGCGGTGCCGTGGCCGGCTCGAGAAGATCCACCACCGGGGCTTTCCAGCAGTAGCGCTCGACCAGCGGGGCGGCGGCGTCACGGTCGGCGGTGACGACGATCCGCTGGATTTCCCGCCCGGTATCCTGGAGGAGTCCCGGCAGCAGATCCTCCCCGCCCCAGGCCTCCGGGGAAAGCAGGAGGATGCCGTCCACCGCGTCCATCTTGAGGGCGGAACGGCGAACCAGCTCCAGCGCGGTGTGCGGGGTGAGGAAGACGAGATCGGTCGTGCCGGCGCGGAGCAGCCGGGTAACCCGCGCGGTGCCGTGGGCGGCGGCCACCCGGATGCCGGTGTTCAGGGCGACCTGTCCGGCCACCCGGGCCCACTCGTCCACCGCAGCTTCGGAGGCGAGTCCGAGCACCGGCCCCCGGCGTTCGTTGAGGAGACGGGAGATCACGCCTCCCAGGACCGGCGCGGCCCAGGCCGGGCTCGGGGGAGCGAGAAACACCAGGTTGTGCCCCCGCGCGGCCACCGGGGCGGCTTCGCGCAGGGCGGGATGATCCGCGGCCCAGCCGGCCGCGGCGAGGGTGCCCGCCACCGTCGGGGCGAGTGAAAGCAGGTCCGAATCCGACACGGGGTGCCTCGGTTGTCAAACAGCGGCGTCATTGCCGGGGACGCAAGCTAGCGCTCGGGCGACAGAGGGCCAAGTGGTTATCTTTTCCGCCATGACGCGCGTCATTCGCCTGCCCGACCCGCTCTCCCAGAACCTCTCCCATCTCAAGGCCTCCGAAACCATCGCCATCAGCGCCGAGGCCAAGCGGCGCAAGGCGAGCGGCGAGGACGTGCTCGATCTGGGGGTGGGTGAACCGGACTTCGATACCCCGGCGCCGGTGGCCCAGGCCGGTATTCTGGCCATCCAGCACGGCCACACCCGCTACCCGCCCAACGCGGGGCTGCGCGAGCTTCGGGAAGCGGTGGCGCGGAACCTCGCCGCACAGTCTCCCGGGCGGGTGATCGATCCCGACCACGTGGTGGTGAGCTCCGGATCGAAGCAGTCGCTCTTCAACGCCTGCTTTGCCCTCTTCGGACCCAAGGACAAGGTGCTGATCCCCTCGCCGGCCTGGGTGTCGTATCCCCAGATCGTGCATCTGGCCCGGGCCGAGCCGGTCATGCTGCCGGGGGAGGCGGACTGGGGGCTCAAGGTGAGCGCCCAGGACCTGGAGCGGCACACCGACAAGCTGGTGCGGGGTCTGATTCTCTGCTCGCCCTGCAACCCGACCGGGGCGGTGTACACCCTGAGCGAGCTCAAGGCCATCGCCGCGTGGGCGCGGAAGCACGATGTCTGGATCATCGCCGACGAGATCTATCGCCGGATTTTCTACGGCGACGGCTCGGCGCCTTCGTTTCTCGACCTTCCCGCCGAGGAGACCGAGCGCCTGGTGGTGATCACCGGAGCGAGCAAGGCCTATGCGATGACCGGGTGGCGCATCGGGATGGCGATTGCGCCGCCCCACGTCACCAAGGCGATGGCGAACCTCCAGTCCCACACCACCACCGGGGCCAATCACCCGGCCCAGTGGGCGGCGGTGACCGCGTTCAACAGCCCCGAGGTGGAGGAGGATGTGAAGCGGATGGTGGCCGCCTTCGGCCGCCGCCGCGACCGGGTGGTCGCCCGGTTCCGCGACGAGGCGCCTGGGGTCGAATTCGTCGAGCCCCACGGCGCCTTCTATTTCTACTTCCGGGTGGACGGGATGGCCTCGGGTCAGCCGATCACCGGCCAGGAATTCTGCGAGCGGATCATCCAGGAAGAAGGGGTGGCCCTGGTGCCCGGCGGCGCGTTCGGTGATGACCATTGGGTCCGCCTGAGCTACGCGGTGTCCGACAAGGAGCTCGATGCGGCGCTGGACCGGATCCTTCGATTCATCGGCAGGCTGGGAGCGTGACGGTGAGAGGTGAGACGTGAGAGGTGAGCGGTTCCCCAACCCCCAACC
>DATCXX010000202.1:0-2966 GCA_036565615.1 Gemmatimonadales bacterium
GAGCGTCTCATCCGGCGATCGAAGCCGCCGCTCCACCTGACCCCTTTGACGGAGGATCGAGCCACCGCCGAGCGATGGCTCAGGGAGTTCGAGGGCGCGGGGCTCGACGGCGTGATCGCCAAGCTGCCCCACGCCCCCTACCAGCCGGGGAAGCGGGTGATGCTCAAGATCAAGCATGCCCGCACCGCCGACTGCGTGGTGGCGGGGTTCCGCTGGTACAAGACCGGCAAGGACGCGGTCGGCTCGCTCCTCCTCGGGCTCTACGACGACCACGGAATGCTGCAGCACGTGGGAGTGACGTCCTCGTTCACCATGGCTCGGCGCAAAGAGCTGGTGAAAGAGCTCGAGCCGCTCCGCACCAACGCGCTCGCCGACCATCCCTGGCGCGACTGGGCCGGCGCCCAGGCCGCCTCGAGCCGGATGCCCGGCGCCCAGAGCCGGTGGAGCGCTGGAAAGGATCTGTCCTGGGAGCCGCTCCGGGTGGAGCGGGTCTGTGAGGTGAAGTACGACCACCTCCAGGGCGACCGGTTCCGGCACGCCGCGGTCTTCCTCCGCTGGCGGCCCGACAAGTCGCCCCGCGCCTGCCGCTACGATCAGCTCGAGGTCACCACGCCCTACGAGCTGCGCAAGGTCTTCTCGTCGGGATCAAGCGGCGGCTGATCCGCTGTTTGAGTGCGGCCACCCCGCTTCGCGACGAGCGCGGCTACCCGATGATCGAATGCAGCGCGCTTCGCAGGGCCAGGTCCCGCGGGTCCCCGGTCAGTGCCGTCCCCATCCGGTTGGTGACATACCCATAGCCGACCCCGGTCTTCGGATCGGCAAAGCCCATGGAGCCGCCCGATCCGGGCATTCCAAACGAGCGGCCGCTTCCGAACGCCCACACCGGGCCGGGTTTCATGAAGCCCAGGGAAAACCGGGCGTCGCCCTTCATGCACTCGTCATGGAAGCCGTGGGTCGCCGGGATGGCCGGCGCCGCCAACAGATCCAGGGTTTTCCGACCCAGCTCCAGCTCCCGTCCCCCGCTCGCAAATACCCCGTAGGCCTGGGCGATCCCGCGTGCCGTGCCGACACCGCCGCCGGCAGGTACCTCGAGATTCCGGGCATAGATGCGCTGCTGGTCGTGGGGCAGCTGAGACCCCAGCAGCGCCCGGGTGATCTTGGAGCGCGGGTTGAGCGCCAGGAGGGAAAACCGGATTCCGAATCCCCGCAGCATCACCAGCAGGCTCGGCCTGACGATTGTGGCCAGTCGGGAGTCCGGGATCGACTCGGGCAGGCGGATATAGAACTCGAGCCCCAGGGGTGTGGCGATCTCCTCCTGAAAGAACTGTCCCAGGCTCCGATGCCCCGGATCGACCCGGCGCAGCAGCTCGTTTTCGTAGTAGCCCAGCGTAATCGCGTGGTAGGCCTGCCGGGTACCGGGCTTCCAGGCCGGCTTCTGGCGGGCCAGGACGACGGCGAGGCGATCGAGATCGGCGACGACGCTCCGGTCCAGCTTCTCGTCGAGCGCGAACAAGCCCGCCTGGTGGGCCAGGAGCTGGCGGACCGTGATCGTTTCCTTTCCGTTCCGGGCGAACTCCGGCCAGTAGGAGGCGATGCGCTCGTCATAGTCGAGCCAGCCCCGTGAATGGGCCAGCGCCAGCGTCATCGCGGCCAGGCCCTTGGTCGTTGAATAGACCAGCACCATGGTGTCCTCTTCCCACGGCTCACCGGTGGCCTGGTTGCGCACTCCGCCCCACAGATCCACCACCTTCTCGCCACGATAGTACACGCAGCAGGCGCCGCCCAGCTCTCCGCGCCTGGTGAAATTCTCGGCGAACGCATCCCTCACCGCTTCGAAGCCGGGACTCACCTGTCCTGCGACCGGGCCGGCGGGTTGCTTCAGTTGACGGTACGCCTCGCTCGGGGCAGGCCGGGCGGCGTTCCGGACTCGGGACGACACGGGAACCGACATGGCGACACCTCCTGGGATTCTCCATGGTATCCCTGGAGGGGTGACGAGAGCGTGAGTCGGGGTTGAAGGGGTCTTCAGGAGCTGTGCAAGGTCTTCTCGTCCGGGTCGAGCGGCTCCTGAGCCGGGCGGAGCTTGGCCGGCACGTGCTGCAGGTTGACCCGGATCCGGGTCCAGGTGGAGGAGCGGCCCCGCATCGAATCCACCAGCACGTCGGCCGGCGCGAGATGGCCCACGACCTCGGGATAGCGAGCCTTCCAGCGCTCCAGACCCGCCAGCGCATCCTCCTTGCGCTTGGCGTGACCGATCGTGATCACCGGATGCTTGGCCGCGCGGGCCTTGGAGGGCTGCACCCGGGCCGGCTCACCGGCCTGCTTGCGGTAGTGCGGCGGCCAGGGCGCGTCGCCTAACCCGCCCCGCTCCTGCTCGGCCGACAGCTCGAGCAGCGACTCCAGCGAGCCGGCTGCCCCGTCGATGCCGGCGTGCCGGTCGCCCAGGTCGGCAAAGCGCTCCGGCATGGTGGCCAGGGTGAACGCCGCGGGATCGCAGTCCGGTACCTCGTCCCAGGCCAGCGGCGCCGAGACCCGCGCGTCCCTGGTGGGCCGTACCGAGTACGCGGAGGCGACGGTGCGATCCTTGGCGTTCTGGTTGTAGTCGACGAACACGCCGTGGCGCTCTTCCTTCCACCACTTGCTGGTCGCCAGCGCGGGCGCGCGCCGCTCCACCTCGCGGGCCAGCGCCAGCGCGGCCCGCCGTACCTGGTCGAAGCTCCAGCGCCGCTCGATTCGCACCAGGATGTGGATGCCGCGGGAGCCGGAGGTCTTGGGCCAGCCGGTAAGCCCGAAGTCGGCCAGCGCGGCCTGGACCACCAGCGCGACCCGGCGGACCTGGTCCCAGGCGATACCGGGCACCGGGTCGAGATCGACCCTGAGCTCGTCGGGATGGTCGAGGTCTTCGGCACGGACCGGATGGGGATGCAGCTCCAGGCAGGCGAGATTAGCCAGCCAGACCAGCGTCG
>DATCXX010000204.1:0-6350 GCA_036565615.1 Gemmatimonadales bacterium
GCTCGCCGGTCCGGGAGCCGCCGAGCGGATGAACCTGCCGTCTCACGGTGACCTGTACGGGATCGCCTCGATCATCCTCTTCGTCTTTGCGGCGATGGTGGCGCCGGAGCTGCTCTGCCGGGACCGCCGCGAAGGCACCATCAATCTCTACCTGGTGCGGCCCCTGACCGGCGGTGATTACGTGGTGTCGCGGTGGGCCGCGTTCCTGGTGGTGATGCTGTTCGCCGCCTGGCTTCCCCAGGTGATTCTGCTGCTCGGGCTCGCCATGGGCGACCCGTTTCCGGCCACCTACCTGCGGATCCACTGGCTGGATGTCCCGAAGTTCCTCCTGGCCGGCCTCGCAATCGCCGCCTACGCGACGACCCTCGCCATGCTCACCGCTTCCTTCACCACCCGGCGGGCTTACGCCTCGGTCTTCCTGGTCGGACTGTTCGTCATCACCGCGCCGTTCACCATCGGCCTGGCGTCGGAGATCGAAGGGCCGGCCGGCCAGTGGATCTCGATGTTCAACCTGACCAACATCCCGGTCCACGTGAACGACGTGATCTTCGGAGCGGTGAGCGAGCTCACCGAGGAGGCGCCCGCCGGCAAGCTGCCTAAAACGCTGCTGGTGGGCTGGTACTTCGCCTGGACCGTGGTGCCGGGCCTCCTGCTCTGGTGGCGCTACCGGAGGCTCACGCCATGACGGGGCCGGCGCCGGTCATCCGGGTGGACGGGGTCTCCCGCTGGTTCGGGAGTGTCGTGGCGGTGAGCGAGATCAGCTTCGACGTCGGTCCGGGCATCACCGGACTGCTGGGTCCCAACGGCGCCGGCAAGACCACCCTGCTCCGGATGATGACCGGCCTGGCCGGGACCTCGAGCGGCACGATTACCGTCTTCGGCCAGCCGGTGCGCGACAACCCGCCGCTCTACCGCCGCCTGGGGGTGATGTCGGAGCACGAGACGGTCTACGGATTCATGAAAGGCCGTGAGTTCGTGCGGATGATGGGCCGGATCCGGGGCGTGACCGATCTCGAGCGGGCGGTGGACCGGGCCATCGAGCTGGTGGATCTCGCCGACGCACAGCACCGCCCGATGGAGACCTACTCCCGGGGCATGCGGCAGCGGATGCGGCTGGCCGCGACCCTGGTGCACGATCCCGAGATCCTGATCCTCGACGAGCCGCTCAACGGGGCCGACCCGAGGCAGCGGGTGCACTTTCAGCACCTGCTCCGCCAGCTCGCCGCCCAGGGCCGGACCATTCTGCTCTCCTCCCATATCCTGGAGGAGGTCGAAGCGCTGGCCGATACCGTGCTCCTGATCGTGAATGGAAAGCTGGCGGCGTCCGGCGGGTTCCGCGCCATCCGGGCGGCGCTCAACCAGCGGCCCTATCACGTCCGGGTGCTCTGTGACGCGCCCCGCCGCCTCGCCGCGGCGGTGGTGGAGCTGGCGTCGGTCGATGCGGTGCACGTGGATCCGGACGGGGCCATCGTGGTCCTGAGCCGGAACGTCCTCGATCTTCAGCTCGAGCTGCCCCGCCTGGCGCAGTCCGAGTCCATCAGCCTTCGCCGGGTGGAGCCGCTGGACGATTCGCTGGAGAGCGTGTTCGGATATCTGGTGGAGCGCTAGCGGCATGGGCTCGGTCTACGCACTCACCCTCCGCCAGCTGTCGGGCCGCTGGCGCCTCCTGGTCATGACGGCGCTGGCGGCAATGCCGGTCGTCATCGCCACCCTGATGCTCGCGTCCGTGCGTACCCCCTCGGTGGTGGAGTTCGAGATCGCCGTGCTGAGCGCGATGCTGGCCGGGTCGATCGCACCCCTGGTGGTGCTCGCGATCGCGGCCCCGGCCTTCGCGAACGAGCTGGAAGACCGGACCCTGGCCAATCTGGCCCTCTCGCCGCTTCCCCGATGGCAGATCGTGGTCCCCAAGCTCCTCGCGGCGATCACCATCGCCGCGCCGTTCATCGCCCTGAGCGCGTTGCTGACCAGTCACGTGGCATTCCTGGGGGATGCGAGGGCCACCGTCGCGGTGACCGTCGCCGCGATCGTGGGAGTGGCGCTGTACGCATCGGCGTTCGTGTGGCTGGGCCTGGTGACCACCCAGGCCATCGGAATCGGCCTGCTGTATATCGTGCTCTGGGAGGGATTCTTCACCGGATTCGTGTCCGGCGCGCGGGTGCTGAGCATTCGCGCCTACGCCATCGCGCTGATGCACGGGCTCGACGAGCGCCGGTTCGCCTCGACCAGCCACATGAGCCTCGGCCTCGCCGTCGCCGTGTCGGTGGTGGTGTTCGGCGGGTTTCTCTTCCTCACCATCCGGCGGCTGCGCCGGATGGACGTGCCCTGAGCCGGCGGAGCGTTTAGCGCGGGTTTCCGAGAAAGTCGGCCGTCACCTGCAGGAACTCCCGGAGGTGCCTCCCGAAAATCGGGACGTGATCCCCCCGGGGAACGATCCACAGGGCGGCGTCCGGAATCGTCCGGTACATCCCCACCGGAATATCCACCGGGAAAAACTCGTCCCGGTCTCCATGCACGATCAGCGTGCGTGCCCTGATGGTGCCCAGGAAGGGCGCCGTGAAATTCATGTCGTCATAGGAATCCCGGAAGCGGGCGAACTGGCCCGCCAGCTCGCGGATCTGGGGATCGCCCCGGGTGGCGCAGGCGCTGAACATCTGCCGGACCGGGGGCGGAAGGCTGTCCGCAGACACGCTGCGCATGATCGCGCGAGCCGGCGCCGGGAACTCCGTCGTGGCGCCGATCAGCACCATGGCGTCGATCCGGTCCCGCTGCTGCGTCGCCATGTGGAGCAGGGTCATGCCGCCCGTGCTGATGCCCATCGCCTTGAAGCGGGTGACCCCCAGCTGATCCAGCAGCGCGTACACGTCCAGGGCCGATTGCCGGTGGGTGAAGCTGCCGGAAGGGTTGCTGGACCGGCCGTGCCCGCGCAGGTCGGGAACGATCAGCTGATACCGGCCCGCAAGGCTATCGGCCACCGGCGCCCAGCCCTTGCCACAGCTGCCGAAGCCATGCAGAAGCACCAGCGGGTCGCCGGTGCCGCGGATCTCCACGTACATCTCGATGCCGTTGACCCGAAGGGTGCGGCCCGGTGCGATGCCCTGGGCACCGGCCGTCCCCAAGCCCAGAGCACTCAGGAGGGCGACCTGCATCACCGCGGCAGTCTTGATCATGTTAGGACCTCGGAGTCTCGTGGTCGGTCAGGACCGGAAGAGAAACAACCCAGGGCCCGACTTCCTCCCGGTATTGCTTGGCCATCACCCGCGCGACCTGGGCGATGTGACCCAGGTCGTGCACCACCCAGGCGGCGAGCAGCTGCTCCAGCGTCACCGGGCCCAGCGTGGGGTGCTCGCCTTGCCGGCCGAGCTGCGCCGGGGTGAGCTGCCACGACTGCAGCAGCTCCAGATTGGCGCTCCGGAGCCGGGCAAACTCGCTCAGGAGCGAATCCAGGGAGCGGCCGGTGTTGCGGGTGAGGTGCCTGAAGCGGTCGTAGGGCTCGAACCGCACGCCGGGACCGCCGGCCAGGATCAGTCGCGCCCGGGGGATCCAGTCGGTCTCCTCCCCGTCAATGAGGTGACCGATGTTGTCGAAGGCACTGAAGGTATCGGGCCCTTCCCGGCCCCGGATCCAGGGCTCCGCGGCGCCGTCGAGCAGCGCGCGAAGGGTCGCCGGGGTGCGGCGGAGTACGTCCATCGCCTGCTCGAGATTGAAATCCATCTGATCGAAGATCCTTTCGACCGGAACCTCGGGAATTGCCGGTGCATTTTCCGGTGGCGCGAGGTCCGGTTCGATACCAACTTGCCATACTCTTTCCAGGATGGACAGGTATGGCGGTCTTTCATCTGTTCGGCCTTCCCGATGCGCTCACCCGCGAGGTCCGCGACACTGGACTGAGCCCGGGCTATGGGCATCCGGTGGTTCGTGAAACGGCCCAGGGAACCGGACCGTGTCGTGCCTGCCTCGAGCAGTTCGAGATCGGCAAGGAAGAACGGTTGCTGTTCACCTACCGCCCGCCCAGCCGGGACGGCATGCTGGGCGCCCCGGGGCCGGTGTTCATTCATGCCCGCGACTGCCGGCAGTATCGCGGCACGGCGTTTCCGCCCGGCCTCCTCTCTCTCCCCCTGCTGGTCGAAGCCTGGGCGAGCGGGAACCGGATCCACTCGGCTCGCCAGGCGACCGGCCCGGACGTCGAAAGGATTGTGAGGGAATTTCTCCAGGATCCTCAGACCGCCTACCTCCACGTACGCCATGGGGAGGCGGGATGCCACATCGCGAGCGTGGAGCGCGGACCGCTACCAGCCACCCGGAGGAGCTACGACCCCCGGAAGACGAAGAAGACGGCCCCACAGAGGCAGAGGGCGGCCCAGAGATAGTTGAGGCTCACCGGTTGCCTCATGTAGAGGGCGGCGAAGGGCACGAACACCGCCAGGGCGATCACTTCCTGAAGGATCTTGAGCTGTTCGAGACGGAGTTGGCTGTACCCGATCCGATTGGCCGGGACTTGAAGCAGATACTCGAACAGTGCGATGCCCCAGCTCACCAGGGCGGCAACCAGCCAGGGCTTGTGGCGGAGATCGCGCAGGTGGGCGTACCAGGCGAACGTCATGAAGATGTTGGACAGCGTGAGCAGCACGATCGTCTTCGCTACCGCCGGCATTGATCCTCCCGCTTGAAGTCGGCCTTCAGCGCAGCGCCTTGACGAAGGCGGCGGGCACGGCCAGACGGAAGATGGTGCCGTGCTCCAGATCCGGGCGCGGCTCGTAATACCACACCAGCCCGGCCGGCGCGTGCTCCCTGAGGATCCCGGCGAGCGCTTTGGTCTCGGCCGCGATGCCGGGTTCGGTCGCGGCGGTGAGGTAGAGGGTGCGGGGAAGGCTGCCGAGCTCCTCGAGCCGTTTCTGCGCCATCCGGAGCAGGATCCCCCCATTCCACCAGAGGCTCGGGCTCAGCGCGATGTAGCGGCGGAAGAGATCCGGCTCGAGGAGAAACGTCTCGACGATGAACAACCCCGCGAGAGACTCCCCCACGATGGTCGTCTCCTCGGTGGAGCGATACCGCCGGCGGACCTCGGGCATCAGCTCCGCGCGAAGGAACCGGCGGAACTCCGCCGACCCGCCCACCCGTCTGGCGATCGCGCTGTCGCTGGGTACCGCGGTGGGGCCGGTAAGATCGCGGCGCCGCTCGGTGTTCTCGATCCCCACCAGGATCACCGGGGCGATGGCCCCCTTCGCAATGAGGGAGTCCAGGGTGTTGGCGATATGGGGGAAGTCCTCCGCCATCCCGCCGTCCGGCATGTACACCACCGGGAAGGAGGTTGCCGCCAGGCTGTCGTAGCCCGGTGGCGTATAGACGTTGATGACCCGGGGTTCCCCGAGCGCCCGGGACTCGAGCCTGAAGGTGACGTGGCGAGGCGTGGGATCCCCGGGCGACGCTGCCGGAGTCCCCGGAGCGCTCTGCCCCCAGGCAGGGACCGCGGCGAAGACCAGACCCCACAGGAGTCTCACCTTACGTTCTTCCTTCGAGCTCTGCGATGTACTCATGCGGAAGGCCCAGATCGCGCGCCGCTTGAATGACCGTCTCCAGGTACCCCGGCCGGGGCTTCCCCGGCGCGGGGTCGGCGGCGAGATAGACCTGCGCCTCGAGCCGATCGCCCCGGAACGGCACCGCGATCGTGGTGCGGGTGTACTCACCCGTCGGCACGCCCTCGTATTGGTCCAGAGCCGTCAGGTCCCCCTCGGTGAGCGACCAGAGCAGGCCGTGGACGACCGAGCCCGGATCCGGCACCAGGGTGGCGTAGCCCCGGGTCGCGATCCGGAACCGGTAGCCCGGGACGGTGGCCACACCGAGCATTGCCGGAGCCGAGCAGCGCTCCTGCATTCCGGCTGAGGCCATGTTGGAGCCGTAGGAAAAGTACGGTACCCGCTGCGGCACGGCTGGCCTGCCTCGCAAAGGACTCGTAGATTTCCCGCACCGCCAAAACCCGATCCGAATACTAGCAGGGGCAGCGCGTCTCGGACCAACGACCATAGGAGAGATCCATGTCGTGGACCCAGCGTGGCATCCTGGCCGTCGTCGTGGTGCTCGGCGTCTTGATTGTCAGGGATCGGACCAGGGGCTCCGGGAAGCCCGGCGCGCCGGATGGGGAGAGCCCGATCAAGGGAGCGACCTATGCCGGGGCGATTCCCGTCTACCCCGGGGCCAAGCTCGCCGACATCATGGGCGGCGAGTACCGGGACGCGATCGATGGACCCGCGGTGTACACCAGCCAATCCTGGTTCTTCGACATTACCGACTCCGTCGCCGCGGTGGCCGAGTTCTACCGGAAGAACCTGCCGCAGGGCTGGAGGCCGAAAGAA
>DATCXX010000260.1:0-2025 GCA_036565615.1 Gemmatimonadales bacterium
CGCCGCGCGGGTGGCACTGGCCACCGATGACCTCGACCGCGCGATCGCCTCCGGCAATGCGTCGCTGGCGCAGCACCTCGATCCCGCCACCCTCGCCACGGTGGGAGATGCCTGGCGGCGGAAGGGCGATACGCTTCAGGCCGAACAGTATTTCCGGGCGATGGAAGCGATGTCGCAGGCGCCTCCGGGCGGCTTTCACCGCTCCTGGTACCTCGCGCTGCTCGATCATGACCGCCGGATCCCCGAGGTACTGGCCCGGGTACAGGCGGATCTCGAAACCCGACCGGACATCTACGGTTACGACCTGCTCGCCTGGGCGCTCTTCAAGAGCGGACGGCTGGCAGAAGCCCGCCAGGCGATGGCGCGCGCGCTGGCCTGGGGCACCGAGGATCCCGGGCTCCGGGCCCGGGCCCGCGCGATCGGGGCAGGGCCATGAGCGGATTCGGGGTGTTCGTGGGGCTGGGGTTTCACCACGTCACCGATCTGTCGGCCCTGGATCACCTGCTCTTTCTGGTGGCACTCGCGGCCAGCTACCGGTGGGCGGACTGGCGGCACCTGCTCGGGGTCGCCACCGCGTTCACCCTCGGGCACTCGATCACCCTGGCGCTGGTGGTCACCGATCTGGTGCGCCTGCCCACCCCGCTGATCGAGTTCCTGATTCCGGTCACGATCGTGGGGGCATGCCTCGCGAACCTGCGGCGCCCCGGCGCGCGGCCTTCCGGATGGGCCCGGCCGGCGCTCGCGGCGGGCTTCGGTCTGATTCACGGCGCCGGGTTCGCCAACTTCCTGCGCGAGATGTTCGAGGGTCCGGCGGCCGGACCGCTGCTGGCCTTCAACCTCGGAATCGAGACCGGGCAGGTCGTCATCCTGGCGCTCGCCCTCGCACTGCTTTCGGCCCTCGACCGTCTGCTCGATCTCTGGTCCTCCTCGCGCGGCTTTGCCCATCGAGCCATTGCGACTTCGGTCCTGGCCGGCGTGTGGGCTGCGACGATGGCCTCGGGGCGGCTCCCGTGGTAGGTCCGTCCCTCGGAGGAACCCTGAAGCTCCTGCTGGCCCTGGCCGGTGCGAGGCACCCGATCCACGCCAGCTCGGCGGTGATCACGGTACCCCCCGGCGCCGCCGTGGCGGAGATCGTCCTCCGCGCGTTTGCCGACGATTTTCCTCCGGGCATTGAGCCCGCTCGGATCACCCGGTATCTGGCCGACCGGTTCAGGATCACCGATCGCGCCGGCCGCCGGGTTCCGCTTCGGGTGGAGAGTGCGCGGGTGGATGGCCCGGCCGTCGTCACCGTGCTGACGGCCGCCATTCCCGCCGGCCTCGCCGGCGCGCGTATCTGGCACGGGGTGCTGGCGGAGCGGTTTCCCGACCAGGTCAACATCGTGCGGGCGCACTACGGTGGCCGAGTGGCGAGCCTCCTCTTCACCGTCTCGGATTCCGCCAAGTCTCTGCCGTGAGGGGGGAATGCCTTCACGGGGTGGACGCGACTTTCGGACGGGGCTAGTATGCCGGGAGTCATGGCCACGCTGCACGTTCCCACCGCAAGCGAGACGGATCGACGCCTGCTCGACCGGATCTCCGGGCAGGACGAGGCGGCGCTGGAACAGCTCTACGACCGGTACTCGGCCGTGCTCTATGCCACCGCCCTGCGGATCGCGGGCGAGCGGAGCGACGCCGAAGAAATCGTCCTCGACGCCTTTACCCAGGCCTGGCGGGAAGCGGGCCGCTTCCGGTCGGAGCGCGGATCGGTCATCGCGTGGCTCACGATGATGTGCCGGAGCCGGGCCCTGGATCTGGTGCGAGCCCGGGGGCGCCGCCTCCGGCTCCTGGACGCGGCAAATGCATCGGAGCCGGACGCCACGCCCGGCATGGGAGGCGCCGGCCCGCAGCCCTCCCATGAGGTCGAGCGGATCGAGCGGCATACCGCGGTGGCCCGGGCGCTCCGGGAGCTGACCCCGCCCCAGCGTCAGGTGATCGAGCTCGCCTACTACGACGGTCTCTCGCATTCGGAAATCGCGGAGCGGCTCC
>DATCXX010000207.1:0-2086 GCA_036565615.1 Gemmatimonadales bacterium
GGGTGGTCGCTCGGCTTCAACGCCCCGCGCCCGCCATCAGCCGCGTCCTCGCGCCCAGGCTGCCCGCGTCCCGGAGCCGGCGCGCGCTGGCCGCGTCGCTTTTCCTCGGCGTCGGCGCCAGCATCGTCTGGACTCTCCTCAATCGCACCCTGCTGCTCTCCTGGATCAACCTTGCAGCCGCGGAAACCGGCCGGACCATCTGGCTCGGCGTGCGAGTCGCAGCGACGAACCTGACCTCCCAGCCCTGGTATGCCCCGCTACGCGATTTCGCCTCCTCGCCCGGACGGCTCGCGTTGGTGCTCGGCGGCTGTCTGGTCCTGTACGCCGTTGCCCTCGCCGCCATGCGCAGACTCCTGACCCCGCCCAGCCGGCCGGTTCCCCATGGCAACTGGTAACCGCGCCCTCTCGCTGCTGCTGGTCCTTTCCGGGATCGTCGCCAACCGGGCCAGCGCCCAGCAGGTCGTTACTCCTCGCGCCATTCCGGACGCCCCGGGTCCCGACGGCCCCTCGCTCGATATTTCCCGGGTGGATGACCCGGTGCAGCTGGAGCGGCGGCTCCGCTCCCTGCTCCGGGCCGATCTCGAGGCCCTCCGGCTCACCGTGCCGGGCGGCAAGGCGCGGCTGGGCGATTTCACCGTAGGCTCGGCGGAGACCTTCAGCGGAAACCTGCTGGTGCTCCGGGGCGACGTGGACCTGTTCGGCCGGGTGAGCGGAAACGTGGTCGTGCTCGACGGGGACGTGATCCTCCACTCCGGCGCCCAGGTGGCGGGAGACGCACTCGCGATCGGCGGCCGGATTCGGGACCGGGGCGGAGTGGTGAGCGGAGAACGGCGGGCGCTGGGCGCATCGACGGAGGCCGTCGCGGCGCCCAGGGGTCCGCTTCGCTCCGCGCTGACCAGCCTGGCGGGACTGAGCGGAGTGCTGGTCACCCTGGGGTTGCTGGGGTTCGGCACGGTGCTGTTTGCCCGGCCCAACCTGGAGATCATCTCGGACACTGTCTCCCACAGCCTCTTCAGGTCCTTTCTGACCGGGCTGCTGGCGCAGGTGCTGGTCATCCCCACCTTCGGCATGCTGATCACCGGACTGGTGCTGAGCGTGGTGGGGATTCTGCTGGTGCCCTTCGTGATCATCGTGTTCCCCCTGCTCCTGGTGGCGGCGATCGTCGGCGGATTTCTCGGGGTGGCCCATGCCATGGGGGAGACCCACCTGCGGCGGCGGATGGCCGCCGGGGTGATGGTCGGCTCCGCCAACAGCTATCGCTATCTGGCCACCGGACTCCTCGGGGTGGCCGCGGTGTGGCTGGCCTGGATCCTCTTCGGCTGGGTTCCGGTGGCAGGATCGCTGATGTTCGCGGCGGCGTTTCTGGCCACCTGGCTGCTTGCCACCGTCGGGTTCGGCGCCTGCCTGCTCTCCCGCGCCGGCATTCAGCCGACGTTCGCGGGCCGCTACGTGCCTCCGGAGGCCCTGACCGACGAGTATCTCTGGGCCACGCCGCAGTTCGGCGTGAGCGCGGTGGCGCGGCCCGAGAGCAGCAAGATCCCGAAGCGCAAATGAAAGTCTTCGCGCTGGCTGCCCTGCTGGCCACGCCCCTCGCCGCGCAGCAGATGCGGAGCTATGAGTACGCCCGGCCCCAGGCCGGCGAGCGGCGGCTCCACGCGGTCATCGAGTTCGCGGCCGGCCGGCTCGACCTCCGGCCCGCCGCGCCCGGCCGCCTTTATGCACTCTCGCTCAGCTACGATGCCGACCGGTTTCGTCCCATCGGCCGGTACGACGCCAAAGCCGGCCAGGTCAACCTGGGCGTGGAGGGGATCGGCGGCGGCGGGATCCGGGTGGACCGCAGGAAGGCGCTTCCCCAGGACGCCCTGATCGAGCTGCCGGCAGGCGTGGAGCTGACGCTCGATGCCTCGATCGGCGCGGCCGAGAGCATTCTCGAGCTCGGGGGGCTCCGGCTCTCCGCCCTCGATCTCAAGACCGGGGCGAGCCGCACCACCATCAACTTCGCCAGCCGGACCACCGGCGACTGCCGGACCGCGTCGGTCACCTCGGGGGCGGGCGAGCTCACCGTGAATTCGGCCGGCAACAGCGG
>DATCXX010000273.1:0-3456 GCA_036565615.1 Gemmatimonadales bacterium
TGCCGATCGGACAGGTAATTCGCGCCCTCTATCCCGACCTCCCCGACGACGAGCTGGCCGAACCCAAGCCCACCGTGTTCGGCCGGATGCTCAACCGGATCCGGCTGGGCCGCGGGATCAAAATCCAGGGCGTGGACGGCCTGCTGGTCCGCTACGCCCAGTGCTGCCAGCCGGTGCCGGGCGATCCGGTCGTCGGGTACGTCACCCAGGGCAGGGGGATCTCGATACACCGCTCCGATTGCCCCAACCTGCTCACCCTCTCGGCCGGTGACCGCCGGGTGGAGATCGACTGGCAGGAGCAGGAAGGGGAATCGTTCTCGGTGCGGCTGGTCGTGAACGCCGAAGACCGCCGGGGACTCTACGCCGACATCCTCCAGGCCATCAGTGCCACCGGCACCAACATCCGGGGCGCCGACCTGCACACCAAAGACGGCGGCGCGTTCGGCACCGTGTTCGTCGAGGTGGACAATCTTCCCCACCTCGCCAAGGTGCTCAAGGCGGTCCGGCGGGTGAAAGGCGTGAGCTCGGTGGACCGGAGGGAGGCGGCCGGCTAGCCGGACTCTACACAGCGCCGCGAGGATGTATTAGCTTTTTCTAATCCTCGTGATGGAGCAGCACATGGCAGCCGACAAGAAGGTTCCCGACTTTTCCGACGTTCGCTCAGGCAGCAGCTCGACCGCACCCCGCAGCACCCCGGCTCCGGCTTCGCGGCGCACCTATACCGTGGTGGCCGGCGACAGTCTCTCGAAGATCGCCAAGCGCACCTACGGCGACGCCAACCGCTGGCGCGCCATCTACGACCTGAACAAGGACATCATCAAGAATCCCGATCTCATTCATCCCGGACAGGTGCTCACCCTGCCCGACGCGTAACCCTACTCACGGGAGAATCCGCTCATGCGTGCACCACATATTTCCAGATTCGCTTTCGCGGGCGCGGTGCTGCTGGCCGCCGGCTGCGGCAAGAAGGACGATGCCGCCGACGTGATCCCGCCGCCTCCGGCGGCGACCGTGGCTTTCCGGGTCACCAGCGTGGATCTGGGCAAGTCCATCACCGCCGACAAGATGATCGCGAACGCCACCGACGACTTCGCCCCGGGCGATACGGTGTACGTCTCGGTGGCGACCGAGGGGACGTCGCCGGGCGCGGCGATCAAGGCACGGTTCACCTTCCAGGACGGGCAGGTGGTCGAGGAATCGACCCAGACGGTGACCCCCACCGGGCCGGCCCGCACCGAGTTCCACATCGTCAAGCCCTCGGGCTGGCCGGAAGGCAAGTACAAGGTGGAGATCACGGTGGACGGCGCGCTGGCCGGTTCCAAGGATTTCGAAGTCAAGCGCGGCTAGCGTGATCGCGTGAAGAAATGGCTGCTGAAGACCGAGCCCGGCACGTACTCCTTTTCCGATCTGACCCGGGAAGGGCGTACCTGCTGGGACGGCGTCTCGAATCCCGTCGCGCTGGGTCACCTCCGCGCAATGCAGAAGGGCGATGAAGCCTTCTTCTATCACACCGGCGCCGAGAAGGCGATCGTGGGGGTGGCCCGGATCGAGAGCGACCCGTATCCCGACCCCAAGCTCGACGACCCCCGGCGGGTGGTGGTGGACGTCGCCCCGGTGCGCCCGCTCGGCCATCCGGTGACGCTGGCGGCGGTCAAAGCCGATCCGCGGTTCAAGGATTTCGCCCTGGTGCGGATCGGCCGGCTCTCGGTGATGCCGGTCTCCCCCGAGCAGTGGAAGGCCCTCCTGGCGATGAGCTGAGCCGGTACCGAACAAAACCCGATACTACTACTTTTGAGCATGGCTTCGTTCGAAGTGGTCGCCCCGTTCGAACCGGCGGGGGACCAGCCCCAGGCGATTGCGGCGCTGACCCGCGGACTCGAGGCGGGAGCGCGGTACCAGACCCTGCTCGGGGTGACCGGCTCCGGCAAGACGATGACCCTGGCCAATGTCATCGCCCGCTACGGGCGTCCCACCCTGGTGCTCTCCCACAACAAGACCCTGGCCGCGCAGCTCTACGGTGAGCTCAAGCAGTTCCTGCCCGGCAACGCGGTGGAGTACTTCGTTTCCTATTACGACTATTACCAGCCCGAGGCCTACGTCCCCTCGACCGACGTCTACATCGAGAAGGACGCCTCGATCAACGAGGACATCGAGGCGCTCCGGCTCCGGGCGACCTCCAGCCTGATGGAGCGGGAGGACGTGGTGATCGTCGCCACGGTGAGCGCGATCTACGGCCTGGGCGATCCGGCCACCTACCGGAGCATGATGTTCACCCTCCGGAGCGGGGAAGTGCGGGGACGGGACGCGATTCTCCAGGACCTGGTGGCGATCCAGTATCTGCGCAACGACGTGTCGTTCGAGCCGGGCACCTTCCGGGTCCGGGGCGACACCGTCGAGATCTACCCCGCCTACGAGGAGCAGGCGGTGCGGGTGGAGCTCTGGGGCGACCAGATCGAGCGGATCTCCAAGATCGAGCCGCTGACCGGGCGGACCATCGCCGCCCTCGAGCAGTGCGCCATCTATCCGGCCAAGCACTTCGTCACCGAGCGTCCCGCCATCGAGCGGGCGGTCCGGCTGATCCGGGAGGAGCTGGCGGAACGGCTGCACACCCTCCGGACCGGGGGCAAGCTGCTCGAGGCCCAGCGGCTGGAGGGGCGCACCCACTTCGACATCGAGATGCTGCTCGAGATCGGCACCTGTCCCGGCATCGAGAACTACTCCCGGCATCTGACCGGGCGGGCCGAGGGGGAGCGGCCGGCCTGCCTGCTCGATTACTTCCCTGCCAACTACCTCGCGGTGGTGGACGAGTCGCACGTCTCGCTGCCCCAGATCGGCGGGATGTTCAACGGCGACCGGGCCCGCAAGACCACGCTGGTGGAATACGGATTCCGGCTTCCCTCGGCGCTCGACAACCGGCCGCTGCACTTCGACGAGTTCATGGGGCTGGTGCCCCAGATGATCGCGGTGTCGGCTACTCCGGGCGAGTACGAGCTCAAACTCTCCGCGGGTGCGGTGGTGGAGCAGATCATCCGGCCCACCTTCCTGGTGGATCCCCAGGTCACGGTCCGCCCGGTCAAGGGCCAGGTGGACGACCTGCTTCACGAAATCCGGCTTCGGGCCGGCCGGCAGGAGCGGGTGCTGGTCACCACCCTCACCAAACGGATGGCCGAGGATCTGACCGATTACCTCCAACAGCACGGGGTCCGGGTTCGCTACCTGCACTCCGACATCGACGCGATCGAGCGGGTGGAGATCCTGCGGGGACTCCGGCTCGGCGAGTTCGATGTCCTGGTCGGAATCAACCTGCTCCGCGAGGGACTCGATCTGCCCGAGGTCTCGCTGGTGGCGATTCTCGACGCCGACCAGGAAGGGTTCCTCCGCTCCGACCGCTCCCTGATCCAGACGGTGGGGCGCGCCGCACGGCACCTCAACGGCGTCGCCATCCTCTATGCCGAC
>DATCXX010000276.1:0-4586 GCA_036565615.1 Gemmatimonadales bacterium
GGTTGCCGCCGGCGCTTCGGTGCGCCGGGGCACCGTGATCCGGCCGATGGCAATGCCCAACGCCAGCAGCGCGGCGATGCCGATCCCATAGCGGAAGGGGGTGCGGACCGGGCTCAGGGGGCGGGGCGCGACCCGCGCGGCCCGCCGGCCGGCCTGGATGGCCTCCCACATCTCCGCCCGGGGGGTCGGAGGCGGCGCGTTGTAATCGCGCGCCGCATCGCGCACCCATTCGTCCAGCCGGTCTTCCCGTTCATCCATCATGAGGCCAGATCTCCCGCGTACTCGGCAAGCTGCTGCCGAAGTTTGGCTCGTGCCCGGCTCAGCTGGGCCTTGGAGGTCCCTTCCTGAATGCCGAGCGCGCTGCCGATTTGCTGGTGCGTGTACCCCTCCACATCGTGCATCAGAAACACCGTCCGATACCCCATCGGCAGCTCCTCGATCGCGGCGGCGAGTTTCCGCTTGAGGTCCGGATCGGCCTCCCGCGCCGGCGCCGCCACCGGGTCGGCATGCTCCAGATCGACTTCCCGGGCCCGGAGCCGCTTCACCTTCCGCTGCCCGTTGTAGACCACCGAGATGGCGATGGCGGTGATCCAGGTGGACAGCGCCGCTTCGCCCCGAAAGGTGGCCAGACGGTCGAACGCCCGGATGAAGGTGTCCTGGGTATAGTCCGCCGCCAGCTCCCCGTCTCCTACCATTCGGTAGACGAGACGGTATACCCGGTCCACGTGCGAGTCGTACAACTCGCGCTCGGCATCCTGGTCACCCGCCAGGACGCGGGCGACGAGACTCGTTGGTTCCACCCTGCCCCGGGCTCAAGAGGGTCGCCCCTATTCTGTCGTATCGGACAGAAGAGCGCCAGAAAGGGTTGCTTCTGAATTGAGCCATCAGCTATCAGCTATCGGCCATCAGTCAGGCTAACGCGGTCCGGATTCCCCAGCGGTCTGGAGTTGCCGCCGTGGAGTTCTGTCTCTTCCAATAATATATGATTCACTTATTATTAATTGATGGCCCGCCAAAAGGCACCAAATCGCCTCGACCACATCGCTGATTCAGCGACGGAAGTCTTTATCCAACATGGATATGGACCGGCGAGAATCGCCGAGATAGCTGCCAGGGCCAGAGTCGGACCAGGAACGGTTTACCTATATGCCGAGGGGAAGGAGGCGCTGTTCGACCTGGCCATTCGGCGGTCGCTCGAGGATCCCTTGGTCTGGACCATGGTCCTGCCCCATCCCAATCCCAAGCCGGGGGCGGTGGGGGACGCCCTTTGGCGCTGTCTTCAGAACGCAGCCCATTTCCCCCAGCTCTGGCTGGCAACGGAATCTCCTCCTCCGCAGGACGTGAGGGCGGAGGTGGAGGGAATCATCCGGGAGTTGTATCGATGGCTACACCGCTATCGGAGAGCCATCAAGCTGGTGGAGCGGTGTGGGGGCGACTGGCCTGACCTGTCTCAGGTGTTCTATCGCCGATTCTGGCGGGGCGGGATACGCCGGCTGGCCGACTACCTCCAGCGCCGGAGCGGAGAGGGGCTCCTGCTTCGGCGGCCCGATCACCTCGCCGCCGCGCATCTGGTGATAGAATCCCTGACCTGGATGGCCGCCCACCGTGAGTGGGCGCCCGACGCCGCGCAGATCGCCGAGTCTACGGCCGAGGAGACCGCTATCGGCATGCTGGTGCCCGCAATATGCGGTTGATAGCCATCAGCCATCAGCCGTCAGCGACTCAAGGCTGAGGGCTGAAGGCTGAAGACTGAAGGCCCATCGGAGGATTCATCGTGAGTACAGGTGCCGAATTTCTTGCCCAGTCCCGGGAATACCTGACCGGGCACTACCTCCCCAAACTCCTGGCCTCACTCGAGGTCCTGTCGGATGCCGACCTCTGGTGGCGGCCTCACGAAGCCGCCAACAGCGCCGGCAATCTGATCCTCCACCTCGCCGGGAATATCCGCCAGTGGGTGGTGAGCGGGGTGGGAGGAGCACCCGATCATCGTGACCGGGCGACCGAGTTTGCCCGGCGGGAACCGTTATCGAGGGCCGAGCTGACGGCGCGGATTACCGAGGCGGTCCTGGAGGCCGATGCGGTGATCGCAGCCACCGATCCGGCCTCGCTGGGCGAGCGGCGGGAGATTCAGGGGAGACAGGTCACCCTGCTCGAGGCGATCTATCATGTGGTCGAGCATTTCGGGATGCACACCGGACAAATCATCTACATCGCCAAGCTGCGCTCGGGGAGCGACCTGGGTTTCTACGAGGTGGTTGACGGCATTGCGCGGCCAGCGTGGGTTGGGCACCCGGTGGGGGGGAGCGCGTAGCAGGACGGTCGGTTGCTGGGCGGTAGGGCGGTAATGGTGGACGGTAGGACGGTAGGTAACCGTCCCATCTCACATCTCACGTCTCACATCTCACCTCTTCTCAGGGCGTCTGCCCCCAGAACGGCCCCAGATACACCAGCAAGCCCGCATACAGCGCGATCCCGTCCCACAGATTCCTGATCCGGAGATTCTCGTTCTCGGCGTGCTGGTTGTTGTCGTGGTTGACGATCGGCACCATGATCAGCGGCGCGTTCAGCACTTCCAGAAAATGATTGAGCGGGAGGCTGCCGCCCATCGGAGGCTTGGCGAGGACCGGCTCGCCCAGGGCGGCTTCGGCGGCGCGCAGGACGGCGCGCGAGACCGGGAGATCCATCGGCGTGCCGGTGGCGGGGTAGCCGCCGTCGCCGGTGACCTTGATGACCCGGGGGTGGGTTCGAAGCGTCGTCGAATCCGGATCGGCCGCCACGACGTGATATCCCCGCGCGACCAGGTGTGCCCGCAACATCGCCAGGACCCGATCGGGCCGCTGCTCGGGCACCAGCCGGAAATCGAGGTACGCCTGGGATTGCGGTACGATCACGTTGGCCGAGCGATCGCCGGTGCCGCCGCCCGAGAGTCCACTCAGGTTCAGTGCAGGTCGGGCGGTCAGCTCGGAGAGCGACGCCGTGCCGCCCTCGGTGCGTCCCAGCCGAAGCTCTCCCCGCATCTGCTCTTCGACGGGGGGTGTGGCGGCGAACGCGGCGCGCTCGGCGGCCGAAAAAGCCCGGACGTCGTCATAGAATCCGTTGATGAGAATCCTCCCCTCCTCGTCCCGCAGCGAGGCCAGCAGGTGCGCCATCATCACGTTGGGATTGGGGGCCCAGTTCCCGTAGTGGCCGCTGTGCAGCGGCCGGCTGGGGCCGTAAATCGTGAGGTTGACCCCCATCACCCCGCGCACCCCGAACGAGACCTGGGGCCGTCGGCTCTGGTGGACCGGCCCGTCGCCGAACAGCCAGAGATCGGCTTTGAGCAGCTCGGCGTGGCGGGTGAGCATCTCGCGGAGATGGGGTGAGCCGGCCTCCTCCTCCCCTTCGAAGAAGAACTTGAGGTTCCCCGAGAGCCGGCGGCCCAGCGCCTTGACCGCGTCGATCGCCGTGAGCATCGCCACGATCGGGGATTTGTCGTCGCTGGCCGATCGGGCATAGATCCGCCACTCGGGATCGAAGCGTCCTCCCGTGGGGGGGAAGGGAATGTCCTTCGCGCCCCGGGAGAGCGCGCCGTCCCGCAACACAACCGTCCACGGCGTGCCGGTCCAGCGCGCCGGATCGACCGGCTGGCCGTCGTAATGCGAGTAGAAGACCACCGTTCGGGTGGCGCCCGGCGTCGCCAGCTCGCCGTAGACCGCGGGCGGGGATCCGGGGGACTCGAGCAGGCGCGCGGTCGCCCCCCGCTGCTGCAGCATCGCCACGATCATCGCCGCGTTGCGCCGGATGTTGACCGAATCGCTCGCGAGATTGGGAACGGCCAGGAAGCGGGTGAGCTCGGCGACGATCTCGGGCTCACGGGTGGCGCGCCAGGCGTTCACGCGGGCCCGGAGCGAGGTATCCTGTGGGACGGCTGGTTGCTGGACGGCTGGACCGCTGGTCAACAGCGCGAGCACGAAAAAGAACATGGCGGCTCCGGAATTCGGTGTGCGGTGCGCGGTGGCCCGCGGCCCCGCCCTGGATATCTTCCACAGCCCGTCAGTCTACCGCAAGGGAGTTTGTTATCATGGCCCCCCGTGAAGAATCGCTCGATCCGGAGTCCTGGGACCAGTTCCGCGAATACAGCCACCGGGTCCTCGACGAGCTGCTGGAGTGGCAGCGGACGCTGCGCGAGCGACCGGTATGGCAACCGCTGCCTGAAGCAGTGCGGGCGGATCTCCACCGCCCGCTCCCCGAGCAGGGTATCGGGCTCGAAGGCAGCTGGAATGCGTTCCGGAAGTCGGTGCTGCCCTATCCCTGGGGCAATGTGCATCCCCGGTTCTGGGGATGGGTGAATGGCACCGGGAGCCCGAGCGGCGCGCTGGCCGAGCTGGCGACGGCGGTCATCAACACCAACGCCGGCGGGGGCCATCAGATCGCCCCCTACCTCGAGGGGCAGGTGGTGGACTGGTGCAAGGCGATGGTCGGCTTCCCCGCGTCGGCCAGCGGG
This sequence comes from Gemmatimonadales bacterium, assembly GCA_036565615.1. GTDB lineage: Bacteria > Gemmatimonadota > Gemmatimonadetes > Gemmatimonadales > GWC2-71-9 > JABFSM01. The sequence goes on from DATCXX010000276.1 coordinate 4,484, forward strand.
GTGCTGGTGACCGGGGGCTCGGTGGCCAACCTGGTCGCCCTGGCCGCGGCGCGGGACGCGGCGGATCCGCGGGTGACCGACGCGGGGCTCACGGCGGCCGGGG
>DATCXX010000283.1:0-3926 GCA_036565615.1 Gemmatimonadales bacterium
CGAGCCCAAGGTCTGGGTCAACTACGATTTCGTCCCGGGCAACCGGGTGATCTTCCTGGGCGACTACCTCGGCGATCAGGTCGGCAATTTCCCCCAGCGGCTCACCTTTCGGAGCGGGAACCTGGAAGTGGCTGAGCTGGACGGCCAACGGTATCTGCGGGTCACCGGAAGCAGCATGTTCGGGATTCCGCTGCCCGAGGTGCTGCCGGCCAGGTTCACCATCGAGATCGACGTGATCAACCGGAAGGTGCTCGACGGGCCGGCCTTCCGGTTGCAGGGCGGCGTCACCTGGAACAACACCGGCAAGACCTCCACGGTGGAGTGGGGTGTCGACGGGGCGGGAGTCTCCCAATGGGCCGGCGGCGGAGGCGTGGCGGCGATTGCGCTCAGCGAAGCCAACAAGCTCCGCTACCGCGGCAAGCCGTCGCAGCTTCGGATTCTAGGCGACGGCCAGTACCTCAAGGTGTATCTCGACGAGAAGCGCTACGCCAACATTCCCAATGGGAACTTCGAGCGATCCCGGGGCCTGACCCTCCAGGCGGAGGGACGCGGGGAGGAGAATCCGGTCTATATCGGGCGGATTCGGATCGCCGCGAGCGACAAGACCATCTATGACCAGCTCGCCCTGAAGGGTCGGGTGGCAACCCAGGGCATTCTCTTCGATACCGGCAGCGACCGGATCAAACCGGAATCGGCGCCCACCCTCAAGGAAATCGCGGCGATGCTGCAGGCACATCCCGAGCTCAAGCTCTCGGTGGAAGGTCACACCGACAACGTGGGCAAACCGGCGGAGAACCTGGCGCTGAGCGAGGCGAGGGCCCAGGCGGTGACGGCGGCGCTGGTCAGCGACTACGGGGTCGACGCGGGGCGCGTACAGGCCAGGGGCCTGGGGAGCTCCAAGCCGGCGGGATTGAACACCACGGCGGAGGGCCGGCAGAACAATCGGCGGGTCGAGCTGGTGAAGATTTGAAATCCCTTCGTCGATGGGCCACACCGCGCGCCATCACGCCGGTCCTGGCCACGCTGACGGGTCTGGTGATAGTGATCGGGTGGGACTCCGGGACCGCGACGGTTTCGGCGACGACGGCTGGCGGCCCGGTCATGCAGTCCGGAGGGTCGTGCCCCCTGACCGCCGCGCAGGAGCTCAACTCGATCAAGACCTTTCTCAAGATGATGCCGGTCCTCCGGTGCAGCACGCCGGGGTCGTCGAGATGGACAGCACGGCCGACACGAAGACCTGCGAAGAGTGTCATGTCGATGACTGGGGGGAGGCGCGAACCGCTCCGGACTGGACCGACAAGAGCGACATATCGCTGTGCCGCGGGATGCACAGCATCTTCCGGAACAACGCGGCGGGCTTCATCGACCATATCGTCCGGGACGGGGGCAATCCACCCGGGTTCGTCAAGCTGGCATTCGACGGGAAGCGCGGGCTGCTCGACGGGGGCATGACGATTTACGAGACCGAGACTGGACGAAAAATGACCGCGGCGCCTCCTCCGGGCCACAGTCGTCGCCCACTGCGACATCGGGCAGACCCTCACGGTTTCCGATCACAAGGGGTCGACCCAAACCATCACCGAGAAGACCACGATCACGATCGGACGGCCCAAGCCCTGAGGCGGGGCGGGGCCGGTGCTCAGCGGCGCGCCTCCCGCTGCAGGCGGGCGAGATGGGCCCGGGTCGCGCGGAGGACGCGCAGATCCGGGTCCGCGTCTTTCCAGCGGTCGAGCAGGGTCTGGAGCGCGGCGCGCGCGGTGGCGGAATCGCCCAGCGCTTCGGCAATCCGGGCGACCTGGAGCGGCGCCATGGCCCAGTCGGCCTGGGTGTCCACGCCGAAGCCGCTGATCCGGCTGAACTCGGCCGTCAGCGCCAGCGCGGAGTCGAGGACCCCTCGAGCTTCCAGGACCCTGCCCGCAAGGCCGGAGCGCCACACCTCCAGGGTGGGATCGATGTCGGTCCGAATGGCTTCCCACGCGGCTTCAGGTGCGCCGCGAGCCAGGGCCAGCTCGGCCAGCAGGAGTCCGCGGGCGCTCCGGTCGGTCGGGTTCTCGGGTTTGAGGGCGCGCTCCACTCGGGAGAGCACGTCACGCGCATCGCCGGTCCGTCCGGCCCGCACCAGCATCCGGCCCAGCAGTGCGAGGAAACCCGGTTCCACGTACTGGCTCCGCGCCACTTCGAGGGCCGCGTCGAGCTCCCGGAACGCCAGGGCCGTCTGGTCGCGAACCAGGTGGGCTTCGGCCAGCAGCACTTCATTCCGCATGAGGGAGAGCCGCGCGCCGGTCGCCCGGGAGAGCACCGCGGCCTCGGTCAGGTGATCGATCGCCGAGCGGTACCGGCCCTGCAGCATGTCGAGGTAGGCCAGAGAGCGATGGCCGCGCGCCTGGTCGTTCTGATCCGGTCGCGCCAGCATCCGGCGAAAGGCGGAATCCGCCTCCGGATACCGTCCCATGCGGACGAAGACGCCGCCCCACTCGTGGTTGATGAAGTTGGTGACCAGCGCGGTGGAGTCGGCTCGCTCGGCGGCGGCATAGGCGTCCAGCGAAAGCCGGTTCTCGCCCATCTTCTTGTAGCAGGTCGCGATGTTGATGTGGGTGTTGGCCGAGCTGGAATCGAACGCCAGGGCGCGCCGGAGGGCGGGAATGCCCTCTCCGCAGCGCTTGAGTCGCATCAACGTGGTGCCGTAGCCGTACCAGGTTTCCCACGACGGGAACTTCTCCGCCAGCGTGCGGTCGATCCGGCTCTCCTCGTTGCGGTCCCCTCGCGCCGCGGCCAGCCGGCTGTCGAGGTAGAGCTGCTCCCGGAAGGTGAGCCGGTCCCGGAGCTGCTGCGCCACGGCATAATGAGCGTCGCCGGAAGGCCGGTCGTTCATGAAATAGTGCCAGGAGCCCAGCGCGGCGTGGGCCAGGGCAAAACCGGTATCCACCGCCACCGCCCGCTCGAAGAGCTGCTTGGCCCGGTCGTAGCGGGCTCGACGCCAGGATTCTCCGGCTTCGGCATACAGCTTCAAGGCCTCGAGGGACCGGGTGGTGACCAGGGGGAGGGAGGGAAGACTGTCCCGGTAGCGCCGGGAGTCTCCTGCGCTGGCCTGGATCTTCCGCACCAGCCGGTCGAGACCCTCGAGCACGTCATCGAGGCCGTCCACCGAGACCTGGTGGGCCGCGATGTCCTCTCCATCGGCGGGGGACACCAGTCTCCCGGTCAGCAGGTATTTCCCGCTCACCTCGGCGATGGTCAGCGAGAGCATGGCCCGCGCGTTCTCCCGGGTCGCGACCTCGAGGGCGAGCGAATCGGTCAGCACCGAGTCGCCGGCACGCCCCATCCGGCGCAGCGCCCCCGCGATCCGGTTGCGGGAGAGCGGGGTCAGGTGGCGGGATTGCTGGAGTCCGACCGCGGCGGCCGAGGCAAGCGCGCGCCCGAGTCCGGCATTGCCGGTCAGGTCCACCGGATCGGCCATCACCACAACGCTCCCTGGAGGGAAGGCATCGCCCCCCGAGAGCATTGGAGGGAGGAGCCAGAGCGCCAGGGCAGCAAGCCCCGCAAAGCCGACGACGGCCACCCAGCGCCCCGCCCGGGGGGGATGGGCTCCGACACCGGGCGTGGTGGGGAGGGCTTCGGGCGGCGGAGTCGCCGGAGTGGGGAGAACCTCCGCCCGGGGGACCGGGGCACGGTCCGGTGTGGCGGACCGCCACTCACCGCGAGTGAGCCGGGTCAGCAGCGCGCCGACCGAAGGATCCGGCTGGGCGCCGACCTCCTGGCGGCGCGCCAGCTCGTGCGATCTCCCGTACTGAATCGCCCCGGCCACATCGCCGCCCTCGGCGAGCGCGGTCATGTACCCGAGAGCGACCCTTGAGTTGTGGGGCGCCATCACGCTCACGCGGCGCCAGTACCCCAGCGCGTCTTCCTGCCGGCCCGCCTCGGCGGCC
>DATCXX010000324.1:0-2498 GCA_036565615.1 Gemmatimonadales bacterium
CCGAGGTCGGGCTGCGGCTGGTCGGCGAGATCAAGAACGCTGCCGACGCCGACAGCGCCGTCGCACTGCTCCGCCGCGCCGCCGTGTCCCGCGCGCCGCTGCCGGTGTCCGGAGCCTGGCGGCTCTGGCCGGAGCACTCGCTGGGATGGAACGAGCAGCAGGGCCGCGCGATTCAGCGGCTCGACAGTCCCTATCCCGATCATGTCTTCGAGATCCACCCGGTCACCCGGGTTGGGGAGTTCGATCTGCTCGGAACCGTGTACCTGACCGAAGGCTATCGTCCGGGGAGCGCAAAGCGGACCCTGGACATCTACCAGGACGCGACCTGCACCCTCACCGCCACCCCCGCCGCGATTACGCTCGAGACACCGACCTGGCTCTACAACGACGTGCACTTCGTGATGGAGCTGACCGAGGCCCGCCAGCAGGTGGTGGCGGACGGGCGGTTTGTCGTGGCCAGGGCGCTGGATCCGGACGGCGACGTGCTGGTGGAGCGGCTCCGCATGGGGTTCATCGCGGGGACCGCGCCGGAGCGCGCGGTGCGGAACCTCACCACCGGGGCCCGGCTCCACGTCTGGGGGCTGCCCCGGCTCAACTTCGCCGAGATGTGGAGGCGGGCCGAGGGCTCCCGGAGCGATCCGTCGCTGCTCCGGGGACCGCTGCCCTACGAAATCATCGTGGTCGGCGTCTTTCCCGCGGGCACCTAGACCGGTCTCCGCCTCTGGCCGCCCGATGGCTCCGGCCCTATTCTTGAGGTTCCAGTCTTTCTCCACGGCGGCCCTTGAAAATCGCGTTCATCGGCTCTCATGGCGTCGGCAAGACGACGCTGTGCTACGATCTCGCCGCCCGGCTCAAGCGGCAGGACCGGGCGGTCGACCTGGTCAAGGAAGTGGCGCGGCGCTGCCCGCTGCCGATCAATCGCGACACCACGCTCTCCGCCCAGGCGTGGATTCTCCACACCCAGATCGCCGATGAAATCGCCGCGGCGGCGCAGAACGACGTGGTGATCTGCGACCGGTCGGTGCTCGACAATTACGCTTATCTGGTGAACCAGGCCGGGCGGCTTCCCGCCTACGACGCCCTGGTCCGGGAATGGGTCGGCAGCTACGACGCCCTGTTCAAGGTTCCCATCGTGGACCCGCCGACCTTCGACGGCCAGCGGGACGTGAGCCAGACCTTCCAGCGGGACATCGATGGCGTGATCGACCGGCTGGCCCGCGAGCTCGAGGTGGAATGTCACCGGCTCGAGCCGGGCGCGCGGGACAGCTGGGTGGATACCGTGCTGCGGGTGAGCGGGCTCCCCCTGCATCCGCCCCAGATCGATCTCTTCAACGCCCGGAGCGCCGGCGCCGCATGAGCGCTGCCCCGGAAGGAAGCCTCCCGTGACCAGGATTCCGGTGTCAGCGTTGACGGCGATGCTGCTGGCCGGCGGGTCCGCTGCCCAGACCGTTGCCCTGACCGGCGGCACCATCATCGACGGAACCGGCCGGCCCCCGATCAGCAACGGCGTCGTCGTGGTCCGGGGCGACCGGCTCCAGTGCGTCGGGACCGCGGCGCAGTGTCCGGTGCCCACCGGCGCGACTCGGGTCGAGGTCGCCGGCCGGTTCCTCACCCCGGGACTGGTGGATGCCCACGTGCACTTCAGTCAGACCGGCTGGGTCGATGGCCGCCCCGACGGGCTCAGTGCGCCCGCGATCTATCCCTATCCGGAAACGGCTCGCGCCCTCCGCGCCAATCCCGCCCGCTGGTACCGCTCCTATCTCTGCAGCGGAATTACCGCGGTGTTCGATGTGGGCGGACACCCCTGGACCACCGCGTTGCCGGCGAAAGCCGAAGCCGATTCGCTGGCGCCGCACGTGCGCGCCGCCGGGCCGCTGATCACCCACGCCGGGCGCTCGGCGCTCAACCTGGACGAGGAGATCTACACCTTCCTTCCGATGGGCAGCTCGGCCGAAGTGCAGGCCGGCGTCGCGAGGCTCAAGGCGATGGGATCGTCGGCGGTGAAAGTCTGGTTCCTGGGTCCGCCCGCCGCACGACGGGAAGAGCTCGATGCCCGAATGCTCGAGGTGGGGGCGGCGGCGCGCGCGGCAGGCCTGGACCTGATCGTGCATGCGACCGGGCTCCGCGAGGCCAAGGTCGCCCTCCGCGCCGGCGCGGTGCTGCTGGTGCACAGCGTGGAGGATCAGCCGGTGGACCAGGAGTTCCTGGACCTGCTGGCCCGAAACCGCGCGATCTACGCCCCGACCCTGGTGGTGGGGCGCAACGCCACCCGGGCCAGCGTCTCCATTGCGCTGGGGGCGCCCGTTCCGGTGGATGACCCCGGCGGCTGCGTGGATTCGGCAACCGTGGCCAAGATCGCCAACGTCGAGCCGCTGCGCCCCCTCATGCCCGAGCGGCTCCGCTCCGTGGAGGCTTCGTTCCGGCGGCTCGAAGGCGCGGGCGCCCGTGCCCTGGTTATGGCCGACAACCTCCGGCGGGTGCACGCCGCCGGCGGCGTC
>DATCXX010000214.1:0-3645 GCA_036565615.1 Gemmatimonadales bacterium
GCCGTCCTCGCAGCCGCCGACTCGGCGCTCTACGCCGCCAAGCGGGCCGGCCGCAACCTGGTCGAGATCGCGCGCGACACGTGACCGGGACGGATCCGGCCCAGCTCTTTCACCTCACCGAAGCCGCGCTGGGGCAACGGTACCGACTCGAACGCCTGGTCGCCGCCAACCTGGAGCGGGTCCTCTTCGTCGCCCAGGACCGCACCCTCAACCGGCGGGTCAGCGTCCGGGTCAACTTCTACAGCGGCGAGGCGCTCCGGGCCTGGTTCCTCAAGGAGGCCGAGGCGCTGGCACGGCTCGATCACCCGGCCATCCGCCACGTCTATGACGTGGGCATCGCGGGCGATCTGGCCTACCGGGTCGGTAACTGGATCGAGGGCGAGGGATTGCACGAGGCGGTCGGCCGGGGCCCCCGCCCCATTCCCGACGTGCACAACCTCGCCCGCTTCCTGCTCAACGGACTGGAGCACGCTCACACCTGCGGGATCGTGGTGCGGCGGCTGGTGCCCCAGGGTCTGCTGGTGAGCCCGGGGGGGCGGGGCACCCTCACCGATCTCCGCTTCTGCAGCCTGACCCTGCCGGTCATTCCTCCGAGCGAGGTGCCGGCCGGGCTTCCCTACATGGCGCCGGAGGTGCGCGACGGCCAGCCGGGCGATCCGGCCAGCGACGTGTACGGCGCCGGTGCCGTGCTCTACTACGCCATCACCGGAATGGAGCCCAAGGAAGACCCCGCCGATATCGTGCCGCCCACCCAGCTCCGGGCGGCGTGCCCCGCGGCGCTGGAGCGGGTGCTGATGCGGGCGCTCCGGGAGACCGCGGGCAAGCGCTACCTCACCGCCACCGAAATGCTGGAAGACTTCGCCTCCGAGGCGGGCGATTACCCCACCTCGCTGATGCTGGAAGAGACCGCGGCCGCACCGACCGGCGGCGACTCCGCTCGGGCCTGGGAGAAGCGTCTGCGGCGGGCGCTGGGCGACGACTACGAGATGCTGAGCGAGCTGGGGGCCGGCGGATTCGGGCGGGTCTACCGGGTGCGCGACCTCCACCTGGAGCGGATCGTCGCCCTCAAGGTGCTGCATCCGCTGCTGATCCAGGATCCCGCGGTGGTGGAGCGGTTCCGCCGCGAAGCCCAGCTCGCCGCGCGGCTCAATCATCCCAACCTGGTGAGCATCTACGAAATCGGGGGACGGGCGGGGCTGATCTGGTACACCATGGAGTTCGTCGACGGGCCCAACCTGGCCCAGCTGGTCGAGTCCGAGGGACCTCTCCCCTTCCCCAAGATGCTCCGGGTGATGCGGGAAGGGCTGGGTGCCCTCTCCCACGCCCACGGCACCGGGCTGGTGCACCGCGACATCAAGCCGGAGAACCTGCTGTTCGAGCGGAACGGCAGCCTCCGGATCACCGACTTCGGCCTGGCCATCGCGGTCCGGGGCCAGGGCATCTTCGGGGGCGCCACCAGCCAGAGCGGGACGCCGAGGTTCGCGAGCCCGGAGCAGCTCCTGGGAGAGCGGGTCGACGGGCGGTCGGATCTGTACAGCATGGCGGCGGTGGGCTATTTCGCGCTGCTGGGACGGCCCCCCTTCGAGGGCATCACCCCGGTCCAGGTGCTGGCACGGCAAACCACCAACGACGTGCCGGAGCTCCGCCCGGAGCGCCCCGACGTGGGGCCCGAGGTGGAGAAAGTGCTGCGGCGGGCCCTCCGGGCCGACGTGAACGCGCGCTACCCCACCGCGGGGGAATTCCTGGCCGCCCTGAACCGCGCGGTGAAGCGGGACGCGAACCCGGACCAGCCGGCCTGGCTGGCCCCCTTCGCCCGGTTGCTCAAGCGCCCGAAATCTTGACTTTTTTGGAAATTTTCGGCAGCTTGGGTCCGGCGATACATCGCAGGGACCGTGGCATTCCATCTCGAGACCGAGAGCGAGTGAACTGATCGACCCGGGCCAGTCGCCTCGGGTCGTTTATTCTTTCGTGGCGCGAGACGGGCTCGCGTTCACAGAGGGGCTGGCGCATCCGCAGCAGCGGGCACCGGTGGAGCACAACAACCAGGAGTTCGGGAAATGGCTCGTGTTACTGGCACCGTGAAGTGGTTCAACGACGCGAAGGGGTTCGGCTTCATCACCCCGGAGAACGGCGAAAAGGACTGCTTCGTCCATCACTCGGCGATTCGCATGGATGGGTTCCGCAGCCTCTCGGAGGGCGAGCGGGTAGAGTTCGACATCGTGCAGGGCGCGAAGGGACCTGCCGCCGAGAATGTGACCAAGGCCAGCAAGTAACTCCCGGACTTCCGGGAAACACGACGGGCCGCCCCAGTGCGGGGTGGCCCGTTTTGTCGTCGTAGCACCGTGAGAGGTGAGAGGTGAGAGGTGAGACGGTGAGACGGAACCGCCACGTCTCACCTCTTACATCTCACGTCTCACTTGTGTCGATAAATGACTCTGCCCCGGGTCAGGTCATAAGGGGAGAGCACCACGCTCACCCGGTCTCCCTCCAGCACCCGGATCTTGAACTTGCTCATCTTGCCGGCGGCGTACGCCAGGATCGTGTGGCCGTTTTCCAGGAGGACGCGGTAGTTGCGGTCGGGGAGCACCTCCTGCACGACCCCTTCCATCTCGATCCCTTCTTCCTTCGCCATCCGGTCTCCTTCGCACTGTGGGCCAGACACACGGAACCGGGGAAATCTCAGGCATCGGAGGCAAGGAGGCAAGGAGGCAAGGAGGTCGCGGACATTTCAAGCTCGTTTCACACCCAATTCAGCCGGCGTCCCTAGAATGGGGTTCGCAGCGATCTGAACGGACTGCGGGAGAGTGCACCATGTCGCACCAGCGGGGGATGTCCGAACATCGACCAGCCCCGGCAATCACCCAGCCCGGGCGGCTGATGGCCATCAAGACCCTCCACACGATGGTTTGGGCCTTCTTCGTCATCTCCATCGCCGCGATCCCGGTGAGCGCGTGGGTCGGCCGCTTCGATCGCGCGCTTGGCTTTGCGGGAATCGTCTCGGTGGAGGTCCTCGTCCTCGCGTTCAACCGGATGCGATGCCCATTGACCGCCGTGGCGGCACGCTACACCCAGGATCGGCGTGCCAATTTCGACATCTACCTCCCGGAGTGGCTGGCCCGGCACAACAAGGAGATCTTCGGCACCCTGTTCGTGCTCGGCCTGCTCTACGCCCTGCGCCAGGCGGGAGCCCCGTAGGTGAGAGGTCAGCGGTGAGACGGAACCGGCCTGACCCCTGACCCCTGACCTCTGACCTCTGACCTCTCACCTCTCACCTCTCACGGCCGGGCTCTCACCTCCACCGGCAGGACGACGCGCATCCCCCTCCCAATCCACACTTCCAGCATCAGGTCGCCTGGCTGGGTCGGCACATAGGTAAAATCCGCGGTCTCGCCGGGGCCCATGGTCATCAGCGCCGGCCTGGCGGCCCGCAACCCGAGGGGTAGATCGGCGCCGTCCCTGGCAAGCGGCTTCCAGCGGGCGGCCCGGGTCTCGGTGCCGAACCGGAAGTGGAGGACCTCGTCGGCGTGGATGCTCACCAGCCGGATCCGGTTGGTCTCGCCGACCGTCATCCGGAGCGGCCGCGGGTTCGTGCGCCCGTTCACCAGCAGAAAGTTCGGGGCCTGCTTGTAGAAGACCGGCAGCCCG
>DATCXX010000377.1:0-4696 GCA_036565615.1 Gemmatimonadales bacterium
TCCCGCTGCTGGCCCGCCGATCCCGATCACATCCGCCACCTCTACAACGTGGGCCCCAAAAAGACGGTGGCCTACATGGCGGCGGGGGTGCACTCGATCTGGGATCTCACTCCGGCGCACAAGCAGCCCGCCGCCGCGCTGCGCCAGATCAAGGCGCTGCGGGAGCAACGGGTCGTGGTGGAGCCCACCCTGGCCGAGGCGCTGGCTCCGTTTCAAAGTCCGCTCGGGTACCTGGACTTCGAGACGGTGGCGCGGGCGGTGCCGGTGTGGGACGGGCTGGCGCCCTGGGGCGCCGCGGTGGCCCAGTTCAGCTATCACGAGGAGCAGAGCGATGGGAGCCATCGCCATGTGGGATGGCTGGCCGAGGGTCCCGGCGATCCCCGGCGGGAGGTGGCCGAGGCGATGCTGACGGCCACGGCCGGCGCGAAGCGGATCGTCACCTATTCGGCCTACGAGAAGACCTGCATCACCGCACTCAAGGTCCTGCTGCCCGACCTGGCCGCGCGCATCGACGAGCTGCTGGCCAAGCTGGTCGACCTGCTGCCGGTGGTGCGCAACCACGTCTATCATCCCGATTTCAAGGGCAGCTTCAGCCTCAAGTACGTGCTGACGCCGCTGGTGCCCGAGCTCGGTTACAGTGACCTGGTGATCGTGGACGGCCGGCTGGCCAGCGTGGAGATCGCCCGGCTGCTGTTCCTGGCTCACAGGATTCCGGTGGCGGAGCGAGACCGGCTGCGGCAGGACCTGCTGGACTACTGCGAGCGGGACACCTGGGCGACGGTCCGCCTCATGGCGCGATTGCGGGAGCTGGCATCAACGTGAGACGTAAGACGTGAGATGTAAGACGGAAGGGCCTTCCCGTCTCACGTCTCACCTCTCACGCTCACCATCCCGCGGCCATCCCATCCTTGCGGGGATCGCTGCCCGCCGCCCAGCCCTTGATCAGCCGCATCACCGCTTGCCCCCCGCCGGCGTTGTCGGGCGTCAGCAGCACCACCCGGTGGCCCAGCTTCTGGAGGCCGGCGCGGACCGAATCGCCGATCGGCGCTTCCAGTGCGACCCGCAGCCCGTCGTAGTGGCGGAACCGGGCCGCGTCGATCGACTGCTGGAGGTCCATGCCGAATTCGAGGAGGTTGAGCAGCACCTGCACGTGACCCTGGGGCTGGATGGCGCCGCCCATCACCCCGAAGGCGAGCCAGGGCTCCTGCGCCCCGTTCGCTCCGGGTTTTGTGACGAAGGCCGGGATCAGAGTGTGGAAGGGCCGCTTGTTGGGCCCGACTGTGTTGGCGAGGCCCGGGGTCATGGTGAACCCGGCGCCCCGGTCCTGGAGCGCGAAGCCGGTGCCGGGGACCACGATGCCGGAGCCGAACTCCTCGTAGTTGCTGTTGATGAAGGAGACCATGTTGCCGGCCGAGTCGGCCGCGGCGAGGTAGATGGTCTCGCTCGCGGTCGCGGCGGCGCCCGGCTCCATCCGCTCCGCCGCTTTGTTGGGATCGAGCAGCTTGCGGCGGGCCTCGATGAACTTGGGATCGGTGAGCTTCGCCACCTCCACGGTCATCGCGGCCGGGTCGCCGATCCAGCGGGCCAGGTCGGCGTAGGCCAGCTTCTTGGCCTCGATCAGATGGTGGAGGTAGGCCGGCGTGTTATGGCCCATTGCCTTGAGATCGTAGGGCTCCAGGATCTTGAGCATCTCCAGGACGGCGACGCCCTGGTTGTTGGGCGGCAGCTCCCAGACGGTGTGGCCCCGGAAGGTGGCGGAGATCGGCGTCACCCACTCGATGGTGTGATTAGCGAGGTCCTGCAGCGTCAGAAAGCCGCCCAGCGCACGCACCCGATCGACGATGGTCTTTCCGAGGGACCCTCCGTAGAACACCCGCTGCCCGCTATCCGCTATCCGCCGAAACGACTCAGCCAGATCGGGGTTCCGGAACCACTCCCCCGCCCTCGGCGCACGCACGCCGTCGATCAGATAGGTCGCTTTTGCTCCTTCGTCCCGGGCCAGCCGCTCGGCCACCTCGCTCCATTGCCGGGCGATGATCGGCGTCACCGGGAAGCCCGACTCGGCCAGCTGGATGGCCGGCTCCAGCGCCTGCGCGAGTGACAAGGTCCCGTACTTCTCCAGCAGCGCGGCCCAGCCGGAGAGCGCGCCCGGGACGGTAATCGGCTCCGGCCCGAACGAGGGCACCCGCTCGTGGCCCCGCTTGAGCAACTCCTCGCGGGTCATCAGCGAGCCGGATCGGCCGCTGGCGTTGAGCGCCACCAGCTTCTGCTCCCGGGCCGACCAGAACAGGGCGAACATGTCGCCCCCGATGCCGGTCATGTGGGGCTCGACCAGGTTGAGCACCGCCGCCGCCACCACCGCGGCATCGATGGCGTTGCCGCCGTTTTGCATCACCCGGAGGCCGGCGGTCGTGGCCAGCGGTTGGCTGGTCGCTATGACTCCGTGTGGAGCATAGACCGTCGAGCGACCGGGGGTTGGGGATTGGGGATTGGGGGTTGGGGTCTGAGCCCCGGATTCAGTGCTCAAGGCGACCAGCACCGTGAGGGTGGCGGCGAGGCGGGCGGGAGCATGGCTCATGGGGACGAAACATACCTGTCTTGGCGTTGGTAATTGGAGTGAAGTAGAATCCAGTCCGTGATCATCGACACCAATCTCGAAAACTCACTCTGGTTCACCGGCAGCACCATCGCCCAGACCCTTTCCGGCTCGGCCGGACTGCTGGGCGCGATCATGTTGTTCGCCCTGCAGGAAACCTCCAAGAGCATCGCCCGGGCCGCGGTGCAACTGGCCGCCCACCCCCATCCGACCATGAACGCCGCCTACATGCACCACCTGCTGAGCAGGCGGGGGTTTCACGAAATGGCCAGGCTTTATGGCGACTCGCTCAAAGGAGTCACCGAGGCCGGCACCAGCCTCGACTTGCTGGCACACCACGCGACCCTGACCTGGGAGCTGGATCACGACGCGAAGATCCGCGCCTCGTTCTGGACCGCCCTCAAAGCCAGCGGGGTGATGATCGCCTTCTCGATCACCGTGTGCGGGCTGGCCCCGGGCCTGGCGACCATGAAGACCGTGGGCTCCATCGCGCTGCTGCTCATCATTACCGGCGCGATTTCCTGTCTGGTGCTGTACGGGATCCTGCTGCGGGCCCTGTTCCGGACGCCCCTGGAGGCCGAAAAGCCTGAGACGTGAGAGGTAAGAGGTAAGACGTGAGAGGTAAGAGGTACCTCCCTCTCACCTCTCACCGCTCACCTCTCACGGCTTCACGTACTCCGCCATCTCGCGATGGGTGGCAAACCAGGCCTTTCCCCTGGTGCGGATGTGGTTGAGCAGCAGCTCGAGCGCGACGATCCGCGACCGGTGCCCGATGACGTGCGGATGCATGGTCAGCACGAACATGGTCCCTTCCTCCCACGCCTTGTCGAATTCATCGATCCAGACCTGGGCCACATCGCGGGGCGGGGAATAGTTGGCGCCCTGCACGTTGAAGAGGGGGGCGTCGTCCAGGATCCACTCCACCGGGATCTCGACCATCCCGGTGGGCTGGCCGTTCTGGAGCAGCTCGTAAGGCCGGTCATCCGACATCATCGAGCTTTCATAGGTGAAGCCGAGCTCCCGGATGATGGAAAGAGTATGAGGTGAGAAGTTCCACGACGGAGCCCGGTAGCCCACCGGCCGGGTGCCGGTGACCTGAGTGAGATAATCCAGCGCCCGTTTGACCAGATCGCGCTCGACCGCGGCGGGCAGCAGGGTGTTGGTCTCGTGGATCCAGCCGTGGACCCCGAACTCGTGCCGCCCCGACTTCTTGATGACCTCGGCCATATCGGGATGGAGCATCAGGCTCACCGCTGGGATGAAGAACGAGGCCGGGATGCTGTGCCGGTCCAGCAGCTCGACCACGCGCGGGAGGGCCACCCGGGCCCCGTACTCCCCCTGCGACAGCGCCCCGACGGTGGGCTCGCCGGTGCGCAGCGACACCGTCTCGTTGTCCACGTCGAAGGAGAGCAGCACCGCGACCCGGGCGCCCCCATACCATTGCCGGGGCTGGAGGCTTCGGCCGGCCCGGACCGCGTTGACGACTCGCTGGATGGTGTCGTTGCTCCATTCCCAGGCGGGGCGGCGCGGGGGCGCGGGCGCCTGGGCGGCGAGCGGGAGCGCGGTTACCGCGATGAGTGCGGCGAGCAGAAGCCGGGGCATGAGTCCTCCAGAGCGGGGGTATTCAACATACTGCTGAGAGGTGTATGCTGTTGCTGATGGAACACTTTGACGTGATCGTCATCGGCGCGGGACTGTCGGGCATTGGTGCCGCCTGGCATCTGCAGACCCGCTGCCCCGAGCGGACCTACACGATCCTCGAAGGGCGCGAGGCCATCGGGGGCACCTGGGACCTCTTTCGGTACCCGGGCATTCGCTCGGATTCAGACATGTACACCCTGGGCTACCGGTTCAGGCCGTGGCGCGATCCCAAGGCCATCGCCGATGGTCCGTCGATCAAGGCCTACATCGAGGACACCGCCCGGGAGTCCGGGATCGATCGCTGCATCCGGTTCGCTCACCGGGTGGTGCGGGCCGAGTGGTCGTCGGCCGAGTCCAGGTGGACCGTGCATGCCGAGGGGGGCGACGGCCGAACCCCGGTGCAGTTCACCTGCGGGTTTCTCTATGCCTGTACCGGCTACTACGACTACGAGCGCGGGT
>DATCXX010000382.1:0-15200 GCA_036565615.1 Gemmatimonadales bacterium
CCGGCCCGGGCCGCGGAGGCCTTCGAGCGGGCCTTCGCGCTCCGCGACCGGCTCACCTTCCGGGAGCGGAAGCTCACCGAGGCCTCGTATTTCTCCGATCTACGGGGCCAGGGCGACAGCGCCGTCGCGGCGTTGCGGTCGCTGCTCGCCGAATACCCCAACGACAGCTGGGCCCACAACAACCTCGGGGTGATGTACGAGACCACCGGGCACAATGAAGAAGCGGAGAAGTCCTACCAGAGGGCGGCCGAGCTGGAGCCGGAGAACATCCTGCCGTGGGGCAACATCTACACCTTGAGAATCGGGGCCGGCCGCTTCGACTCCGCCGCCGCCACGCTGCGAGAGATCGAGGCGCGGTTCCCGGCAGGACCCCGGCTGGATATGCGGAAGGCGCTGCTCTTCCTGGGCAGGCGCGACTTCGCCACCGCCGAGGACAGCCTGCGGGTCATGGCGGCGCGGCATCAGGCCGATGCCTCCTGGCACGACGGGTTCCTGAACAATCTCGCCGGCGTACTGGCCATTCGCGGGAAGCTCGCCGAGGCGAACCGCGTGCTGACCACCCTGGCCGAGCAGCGCCGGGCCCAAAGGGTGGTGGACGGTGCGCTGGAGGCCGAGCTGGCCCGGGTTTTCCCCATTGCGGTGTTTCGGGAAGAACCGCGGGCGGCGAAGGCGGTGCTGGATGGCCTCCTCAAAGCCTATCCGCCGGAGCGAATGGCCGAACCGGAACGGCCCCTGGCCAGGCTGATCGAGACGGCGGTGATCGCGGGCGACCGGGAGACCGCAGCCCGCCTGTTCGAAGAGTTCCAGCGCCACCGCGGCAACGTTCCGGGGCGAGCCTGGAATTTTCTGAAAGAGAGCATGCGGGGTCTGGTGCTCTCCATGCGCAAGGAGACCCTCGCGGAGGCAGTGGCCGGGTTCCACAAGGCCGCGGCCACCTGCTCGTACTGCGTGGACCCTCCCATGGCGCTGGCATTCGATCGGGCCGGGATGACGGATTCCGCCCTGGTGTACCTCCAGCGCTGGGCGGACTCCGGCGAAAATGTCTGGGAGGTGGGCTATTACTGGGACTGGGCTCCGGTCGCCTATCTCCGGCTGGGCGAGCTGTACGAGGCCAAGGCGGATACCGCGAAAGCGGTGGACTTCTACGGGCGCTTCACCGAGCTGTGGCGGGAGGCGGATCCGGAGTTTCAGCCCAAGGTCAAAGACATCAAGCGGAGGATCGCCGAGCTCCGGCCGGACACTCGGAGACCGTAAGGCCGGGCCCGCAGGGCCCTAGCCGCAAAAGGACTCCGGCAGCATCTTCTCCCCTCCATGCCGCAGCTCCAGGAACGTCTCAATACCGGCCTCGCCGGCCGCTATGTGCTTGAGCGCGAGCTGGGCGAAGGGGGAATGGCGCTGGTGTTCCTGGCCCGGGACCTTCGCCATGAGCGCAGGGTCGCCCTCAAGGTCCTCCGACCGGAGATCTCCGCCGAAATCGGCGCCGAGCGGTTCCTCCGGGAAATCAAGATGGCGGCGGGGCTTACCCATCCCCATATCCTCCCGGTCTATGACTCCGGTCAGGCGGAGGGGCTCCTCTTCTATGTGATGCCCAACATGGAGGGGCGCTCGCTCCGGGAACGGCTCGACAGCGAGCGCCAGCTCCCGATCGATGAGGCGCTCCGGATCACCCGGGAGGTCGCCTCGGCGCTGGACTACGCCCACCGCCAGCGGGTGGTGCACCGGGACATCAAGCCGGAGAACATCCTGTTCCATGAAGGCAACTCCATGGTGGCGGACTTCGGCATCGGCAAGGCGCTGACCGGCGCCGCCGGCGTGACCCAGGCCGGGCTCGCTATCGGGACCCCGGCCTACATGAGCCCGGAGCAGGCCGGCGGAGAGGACATCGACGGCCGCAGCGACATCTACAGCCTGGGCTGCGTGCTCTACGAAATGCTCTCCGGCGAGGTGCCCTTCACCGGGCCCACTCCGCAGGCCATCATGTCGAAACGGTTCCTCTCCCCGGTGCCGCACGTGAAGGCGATGCGCGATGTGCCCGACGGGCTCGACGCGGTGGTGACCCGGTCCCTGGCCCGGTCGCCGGTGGACCGCTTTCAGACGTCGGCGGAATTTGCCGCCGCGCTCCGGCCGGCGACCGCCACGCACCGCACCCCGCCCGGCGCGGAGCGGAGCGCCCCGGCGGGCAAGGCGGTTGCGGTGCTCCCGCTCGCCAACATGAGCGCGGACCCGGAGAACGAGTACTTCAGCGACGGGATGACCGAGGAAATCATCGGCGCGCTGTCCAAGGTGCCGGGACTCCAGGTGGCCTCGCGCACCTCCTGCTTTGCCTTCAAGGGCAAGGAAGTCGACATCAAGCAGGTGGGTGAGAAGCTCGGGGTCGGGACGGTGCTCACCGGCAGCGTGCGCAAGGTCGGCAACCGGATCCGGATCACCACCCAGCTGGTGAACGTCGAGAGCGGTTACCACCTCTGGTCGGAGACCTACGACCGCCAGCTCGAGGACGTCTTCGCGATTCAGGATGAGATCTCCCGGGCGATCGTGGAGGCGCTCAAGATCCGGCTGACCGGGGACGCCGCCCAGGTGGCGGCGCCGACCAAGAACCTCGAGGCCTACACGCTCTATCTGAAGGGACGCTTTTTTGCCAACCGGGTGACTGAGGCCGGCCTCCACAAGGGGCTGGAGTTCTTCCAGCACGCGCTCCTGCTGGACCCGGGGTATGCCCAGGCCTACGCCGGGATCGCGGATTGCTGGTGCAATCTGGCCGACGACTGGGTGGCGCCCGAAGAGGCCTATCCCCGCGCCAAGGCCGCTGCGACCCGTGCGCTGCAGCGCGACCCCGACCTCGGCGAGGCCATCACCTCGATCGGCAAGGTGCTCTGCTGGCACGAGTGGGACTTTGCCGGCGCCGCGAGCCAGCTGGAAAGGGCCGTCGCCATGAGCCCCAATTACGCCGAAGCCCATTTCGTGCTGGGAACCGCGCTGCCCGCGGTGGGGCGGCTGGGTGAAGCGGTGGACGAGCTCAAGAAAGCCATGTCGCTGGATCCCCTGTCGCCCGATCACAGCGGCTGGCTCTCCCGCTTTCAGCTGTACGCCCGCGATTTTGCCGGGGCCATCGCCCAGGCCCGGAAGACCATCGAGCTGGATGAGAACTACGTCCGCGCCTACCTCTATATCGGCTCGTCCTACCTCGGCCAGGGCGAGTATGACAAGGCGCTGGAGTGGTTCCGGCGGGGCCAGAGTCTGGAAAAATCGGTGCGGTCCTACGACGCGCTGATCGTCCTGGCGCTGGCCAAGCTGGGCCGGAACGACGAGGCGGAGGAGATTCTCACCCGGCTGGAAGAGGAATCCAAGCGTCAGTACATCCGGTCGGAGCTTCTGGCCATGGGCTATGCGGCGGTGGGGGAGTTCGACAAGGCCTTCGCGTCCCTCGAGCGCGCCTTCGAGGCCCGCTCCTCCGGCCTGATCTATCTGCACGTGGATCCCGGATATCAGCCGCTCCGGACCGATCCACGGTTTACCGACCTGGTGGGGCGGATTGGACTCCAATAACGGTGAGACGTAAGACGTGAGAGGTGAGACGGGCCCGTCTCACCTCTTACCTCTCCCGTCTCACCGCTGGCGCGGAGCCCACTCTCGCGCCATTGTAGAGCAGCCCCCGCCCTCGAGGTCCCCATGCTGCTGCCCGTCCTGGCGCTGCTGTTGCAGGCCGCCCCCGACGCCCGTCTGGTCCGCTATCCCCACGTCCACCAGAACAAGATCGCCTTCACCTACCTGGGTGACATCTGGACCGCGACCACCGACGGCAGCGCCATCCGCCGCCTGACCGTGCACACCGCGCGGGACGCCTGGCCCCGCTTCAGCCCCGATGGGAAGTGGATCGCCTTCTCCAGCGCGCGCTACGGCAACCTCGACGTCTTCATCGTCCCGAGCGAAGGCGGCCAGCCCACCCGGCTCACCTGGCATTCCGCGCCCGACCAGGTGCTGGGCTGGACCCCCGACGGCACCCGGGTGCTCTTCCAGAGCCAGCGGGGCGAGCGCTTTGCCCCCATGCTCTACACCGTGGACCTGGCCGGCAACCTCCCGGTCTCTGCCGGCGCCGACATCGGAGTCTACGCCAGCTATTCCCCCGACGGCAGCAAGCTCGCCTTCAACCGCAAGTCCCAGGTCTACTGGCGCAAGGGCTACCGGGGCGCCAACCAGAGCGACGTCACCGTGCTCAACGTGGGGAGCGGGACCTTCACCGACCTCACCGACTTCAACGGGATGGACTCCTGGCCGATGTGGGGCCGGGACGGCTTCATCTATTTCGTGAGCGACAAGGACGGCACTGCCACCAACCTCTACCGGATCTCGGAGCGGGGCGGGGCACCGGAGCGGGTCAGCAGCTTCACTTCTGGTGACGTGCGCTGGCCGGCGATCTCCTCGGACGGGAAAACCATCGCCTTCGAGCACGACTTCGGGCTCTGGCTGTACGACGTCACCGCGAAGACCGCGAAGCCGGTGCCGCTCCGGATCAACGCCGAGGTGCAGGAGAATCTCACCGAGAGCCGGAGCTTCCGGTCCGAGGCGGACGACTATTCGCTGGCGCCCAGCGGGCGGCGGATCGCCTTCTCGATCCACGGCGAGCTGTTCACCGCCCCGGTGGAAGAGGGCGACCTGCGCCAGATCACCGGCGGGGCGGCCCGGGACGTGAATCCGGTCTATTCCCCCGACGGCACCCGGCTGGCCTGGGTGTCCGACTCGAGCGGCCGGGAAGAGGTCTGGGTGGCCCCGGCCGACGGCGGCCCGCCGGAGCGGATCAGCGACGTGGATGCGCTCAAGCAGCAGATCGTCTGGTCGCCGGACGGGAAAGCGCTGGCCTACACCGCCTCCGACAACAAGCTCCGGCTCTACGACTTTGCCGCCAAGCGCACCACGGTGCTGGTGACCTCGCCCTACGGCGGGATCGGGAGTCCGGTGTTCATTCCCAATGGGGAGATGCTGGCGTACACCAGGCAGGACCAGGACCGCACCAGCGACATCTACCTGGTGGCGGCGACCGGGGGGCAGGACCACCGGGTGACCTTCGACTCCTACAACGACGCGAGCCCGAGGTTCTCCCCCGACGGCGCCACGATCTATTTCCGGCGCACCGAGGGCGTGCAGGGCGGGTTAGGAGGACCCGCCCTGGCCCAGCTCTGGGCGGTGGGGCTGGAGAAGCAATCCCACGACCCCGATGATCCGGACGACCGGCCGGTGGCGGATTCCACCCGCCGGATCGGCCCGGCCCGCAACGCCCCGCCCCGCGGGGTGGCGATCGACTGGGCCGGCCTGGAGCGGCGCACCCGGCGGCTCACCAACATGCCGTTCTCGGTGGCCGATTTCGCGGTCGCCCCCGACGGCCGCAGCATCGTGTTCGCCACCCAGGAGCAGAGCGGGGCCCGGACCGGCGTGGCGCTGTTCACCATCGGCACCGACGGCCGCCGGGTGACCCGGCTCGCATCGCTGGGCGCCCAGGGCGGTGAGGAGGAGGCACCGGCCGGCCCCGGGGGCGGCGGCGGCGTGGGCGGGCTGGCCTTCACCCAGGATGGCCGCACCCTCTACTTCCAGCGGGGAAATGGGGTGTACGCCTTGACGATGCGCGCAGGGGGAGAGCCTTCAGCCGGCAGCCCTCAGCCTTCAGCAGGGGCACAGCCCCGCCGCGTCGCGTTCAACGCCCGCGTAAACATCGATCTCGCGGCCGAGCGCAGCCAGATGTTCGACGACGCGTGGCGCACCATGAAGTACCGCTTCTACGACCCCGCCATGCACGGGAAGGACTGGGACGCGATGCGGGCCAAGTACCGCCCGCTGCTGCCTCACGTGGGCGACCGCGACGAGCTGCTCAACATCGTGAACGAGATGATCGGGGAGCTCAACGCTTCGCATACCGGGGCCGCCAATCCTCCCGGCGGCAATCCCGGCGGGACGGTCACCGTCCACCTGGGCGTCGCCCTGGAGCCGGACTCCAGGGCAGGGCGCTACAAGGTCACCGAGATCTTCGAGGGTGGGCCGGCCGACAAGGACTGGGTCAAGGTCGGGGTGGGCGACTACCTGATCTCGATCGACGGCACTCCGGTCAAGGCCGGCGACAACTACTGGAAGCTTCTGAGCCAGCGGCTCAACCGCCGGGTGACCGTGGCGTTCAACGCCCAGCCGGCGGCCGAGGGTGCGGTGGTCTCCCGGATCGATCCGGTGCCGGTGGGCCAGTTCAACCAGCTGCGGTACGACAAGTGGGTGGAGGACCGGCGGGTCATGGCGGACAAGCTCTCCGGCGGACGGGTCGGCTACCTGCACATCCAGGCGATGAACCAGCCCTCGCTCCGCAAGTTCGAGAAGGAGCTCCGGGAGAATCGCGACAAGGAGGCGCTGGTGATCGATCAGCGCTGGAACGGGGGCGGGAACATCGAGCAGGAGCTGCTCCAGATCCTGGTGCAGCGGGAATACCAGGTCTGGCAGCCCCGCGGCACCGAGGTGAACAGCCGTCCCTTTGCCGGCTACTTCGGTCCCAAGGTGGTGCTGCAGAACTGGCGCTCGGCCAGCAACGCCGAAATGTTCCCGGCCGGGTTCAAGCAGCTCGGCCTGGGCCAGGTGATCGGCGAGCCCACCGCCGGGGCGGTGATCGGCACCGGGAGCTATTCGCTGATCGATGGCTCGACGGTACGGACGCCGGGTGTGGGGGTGTACCTGGCCGACGGCAAGCTCACCAACATGGAGAACTACGGGGTCCAGCCCGACATTCTGGTGCCCCACCGGCCCGAGGACGAGCTGGCCGGCCGGGATCCCCAGCTGGAGCGGGCCATTCAGGAGCTGCTCAAAAAACTGGGAGAAAAGCGGCCCCGGGCGTTGACGCCGTGAGGTGGGGGTTGGGTGATGGGGGTTGGGGTGCGCTATGTTTAGCACGTCCCCCCTGAGAATTTGGCTTCCTGATGCCGATCGCTGAACGCGCCTGTCCGGCGTGCCAGACTCCGCTCCCCGAGCAGGCGCACTTCTGCCTGAACTGCGGCGCGCCTACCCCCACCGATCCCGGGACCCCGGCGCGCACCACCGCCGCGCACGATCTGGGCGAGCTGGCCCGGGTCCGGCGGGCCCTCTCGGCCACCTACAAGGTGGAGCGGGCGCTGGGCGCCGGCGGGATGGCGACGGTGTACCTGGCCGAAGACGTGAAGCACCGCCGCAAGGTGGCCGTCAAGGTGATGCGGCCCGAGCTGGCCCAGACCCTGGGGGCCGACCGTTTCCTCCGCGAAGTCGAGATCGCCGCCCAGCTGAGCCATCCCCACATCCTTCCGGTCTACGACTCGGGTCAGGCCGATGGACTGCTCTACTACGTGATGCCGTACGTGGAGGGCGAGTCGCTCCAGGAAAGGATGCAGCGGGAATCCCAGCTTCCGGTGGAAGATGCCCTCCGGATCGCCCGCGAGGTGGCCGAGGCGCTGGCCTACGCCCATGAGCGCAATATCATCCACCGCGACATCAAGCCGGCCAACATCATGCTGAGCCGGGGCCACGCCCTGGTGGCCGACTTCGGCATTGCCCGCGCGATGGGGAGCGGGGCCAGCATCACCCAGACCGGGCTCGCGGTGGGTACCCCGCAGTACATGAGCCCGGAGCAGGCTTCGGGCTCCGCGGGGGTGGACGGCCGGGCCGACGTGTACGCGCTGGGCTGCGTACTCTACGAAATGCTCGCGGGCGAGGCCCCCTTCACCGGTCCGACGCCGCAAGCCATCATCACCCGGAGCCTCACCGAGAATCCCCGCTCGCTCACCGTGTCGCGGGTCGGGCTCCCGCCCACCCTCGATGGCATCGTGATCCGGGCGCTGGCCAAGAGCCCGGCCGATCGCTACCAGACTCCGGCCGCGCTGGCCACGGCCCTCAGCGGTGCCACCGAGTTCTCGTCCGGCACCAGACCGGCCGTGGTGATGTCGGAAGGTCCCTCACCCCTCCTGGTCTGGGGACTCTTCGGGTTCGCCTCTCTGGTGACGCTGGGCATCTTCTACGGCCTGGTGAACCGCTGGGGCCTGCCGAGCTGGGTCCTGGGCCTCGCCATCGGCCTGCTCGCCATCGGCGCGGTGGTGCTCTTCCTGACCGGACGGATGGAGGCCCGGCGCCGGGCCGGGGTCGCCACGCCGGGGCTGGCCGGGCTCCTCACCTGGAAGAACGCCACCCTCGGCGGCGCGCTCGCGCTGGGCACCTGGGCGGTGGTGGTGACCGGCCTGGTGATGTCGGCGCCGGACGGAGCCGGGTCGGGCGGGACGGTGCGGCTCGCGGTACTGCCCTTCGAGAACCGGGGCACCGCGGACGATGCCTACTTCGTGGACGGGATCGCCGACCAGGTGCGGGGCAAGCTCACTTCGCTGGGTGGCTTCCAGGTGACCGCCCGCACCAGCTCGGATCAGTACCGCCAGAGCACCAAATCACCCCAGGTCATCGGCAAGGAGCTGGGCGTCGACTATCTGCTCGGGGCCACCGTGGTCTGGGCCAAGAGCGGAGAAGGAAAGGGACGGGTGCAGGTAAGCCCCGAGCTGATCGACGTGCGGACCGGGGCTTCGAAGTGGCAGCAGAGCTTCGACGCCAGCGTGACCGACGTCTTCCAGGTACAGGGGAACATCGCGAGCCAGGTGGCGGGTGCGCTTGGCGTGGCGCTGGGCGGCAAGGAACAGGAGCAGCTGGCGGAGCGTCCGACGGACAACATCGCCGCGTACGATCTCTATCTCAAAGGGGAAGCGCTCACCAGCAGCGATCCCGCCACCCGGCGGCAGGCGGCGGGCTTCTACGAGCAGGCGGTGGCGCTCGATTCGTCGTTCACCCTCGCCTGGGCCGGGCTCTCCAGCGCGCTGAGCGCGCTCTACTTCAATGGCACCCCCGATCCGGCGGTGGGATCCCGGGCCCGACTGGCGGCGGACCGCGCCCTCTCGCTGGATCCGAAGGGCGCGGCCGGGCATATGGCGATGGCCCGCTACTACCTGAACGTCGCCAAATCGCCGATCCAATCGCATGAGCAGATGACCCAGGCGCTGGCGGACACTCCGAACGATCCCATTCTGCTCACCACCGCGGCCGTGACCGGGCGGGCCATGGGGCAGTGGGAGTCGGCGCTCCAGCATCTTCAGCTGGCCCGGCGGCTCGATCCGCGTTCGGCCCGGGTGGCGCGGGAGCTGCAGCGGACCCTCGGAGCGATGAGGCGCTACCCCGAGGCGCTCGTCGCAGGGACCGACGCGCTCGCGCTCGCGCCGGCGGACCTGAATGTGATCCAGGGCCAGATGATCATCCATCTGAGTCAGGGGGACCTTCCCGCCGCTCGCTCGGTGCTCGCGGCAGTCCCCGCGACCATTGCCCAGCCGGCGCTGGTGGCCTACCTCGCCACTTACAACGACCTCTACTGGGTCCTGACCGACGCCGAGCAGCAGCTGCTGCTCCGGCTTCCCGCATCGGCCTTTTTCGACGATCCGGCAGCGTGGGGCTCGGTGAAGATGCAGACCTGGTGGATGCGAGGCGACAAGGCCAAGGCCCGGGCCTACGCCGACTCGGCGCGGGTCGCCTTCGAGGCGCAGCTCAGGGATGCCCCCGACGATCCCCAGCTGCACGTGCTCTATGGACTCGCGCTCGCGTATCTGGGCAGGAAAGCCGAAGCGATTGCCGCAGGGGAGAAGAGCCTCGCGCTCATGCCGATCAGCAAGGACGCGTCGAACGGGGCGTACGACCAGCACCAGCTGGCCCGGATTTATATCATGGTCGGTGAGCCCGAGAAGGCGCTGGACCAGATCGAGCCGCTGCTCAAGATCCCGTACCAACTCTCGCCGGGCTGGCTGCGGCTGGATCCCGCCTTCGCGCCGCTCAAGGGAAACCCGCGGTTCGACCGCTTGGCGGCCGGGCAATAGCCGTGGCGAGTATCCGGCCTGTGCGATACTCTTGATCCCGTGTCGCAACTCGACCGGGTCCGCGAAGCCTTTGCCAAGTCATATGCTGTCGAGCGGGAGGTGGGCCAGGGTGGAATGGCCACCGTCTACCTCGCCCGGGATCTGAAGCACGCCCGTCCGGTCGCCCTCAAGGTCCTCCGTCCCGAGCTGGCTGCCGCCATGGGTGGCGACCGGTTCCCCCGGGAAATCCAGATCGTCGCCCAGCTGGCCCATCCCCACATCCTGCCGTTGCACGACTCCGGGGAGCTGGGCGGTTTCCTCTATTACGTCATGCCTTTTGTGGAGGGCGAATCCCTCCGTCAGAAGCTCACCCGCGAGGGGCGCCTTGCCCTCCATGAGGCGGTGCGGATACTCCGTGAAGTCACCGACGCCGTCGCCTATGCGCACCAGCGGGGCATCGTCCACCGGGACATCAAACCCGACAACGTGATGCTCTCCGGGCGCCACGCCCTGGTCACCGATTTCGGCGTGGCCAAGGCCCTGAGTGCCGCGGCCGCTACCGACAAGCTCACCACGGTCGGCCTGGCCCTGGGCACTCCGTCCTATATGTCGCCCGAGCAGGCGATGGGGGAGACCGATCTCGACCACCGGTCCGACATCTACGCTCTCGGCGCCATGGCGTACGAGATGCTGACCGGCGCACCCCCCTTCAGCCGACCCACCGCGCAGGCAATCCTCTCGGCGCATGTCCTCGAGACGGCCGAGCAGGTCGCCGGCAGGCGAGAGGACGTACCGCCCGCGCTGAACGAGCTGATCATGCGCTGTCTCGTGAAGAACAAGGCGGAGCGCTGGCAATCGGCCGACGAGATGCTCCCGATCCTGGAGACCGCGCTGACGCCGAGCGGCGGGCTCACTCCCACCAGCACCCGTCCCCACAAGACGACGACGGCACAACCGAAGGCGAAGGCCCGCGGGTGGGCGATCGGTGTCATCACTGCCGCGCTGGTTGCGGTGGCCGGGATCGGCACCTGGCAGCTTCTCGGTGCCGGCGACGCGGTTCCCGGGCCGGAGCGGATGGCGGTGCTGCAGATCAAGGACGTGTCCGGGAGCGACGGGAACTTCGTGACCGCGATGCAGAACGAGCTCACGGTCAGGCTGGGTCAGATCGCCGGGGTCTCGGTCGCGCCGGCCTCGGCGATGGAGATCTACAAGACGGCGCCCAAGTCCGCGGCCGAAATGGCTCAGGAGCTTCGGGTCGGGGCCCTGCTCGAGGGTCAGGTGTTTCGAGCCGGCCAGCGGCTTCGGGTGACGCTCCAGCTCACCAACCCGCGCACCATCGAGTCGATCTGGAGCAACAGCTACGACATGGATCTGCAGGACGATCCGCTGAAAGCGCTTGATGACGTGATTCGTCAGGTCACCACCGGTATTCGCGAAGCGGTGACCGGACCCAAAGCCCCATGACGAGGATTACCGCATGACCCGCTTTGCCGCGCTCGCCGGCCTTTCCCTCGTGATCGCCGCCTGCGGCGACCGGGAACCCGAAACCCCGACGGTGCCCGAGTCCACGCTCCTGGTCAGCGACAGCCTCGGACAGGTTGTGGGCGCGGGTATCCTCTCGCCCGACGGGGCCCGCCTGGCGTTCGTCCGGACGGTCGCCGGCAAGGCGGCGATCTTTGTGGCGAACCCGGACGGAAGCCATGCCAGGCAGCTCACCTCCGGCGTTTGGGATAACAACCCGATCTGGTCCCCCGACGGGACGTGGATTGCCTACCAGGCCGAGTCGCCCCAGTTCGACATCATGGTGGTCTCGGCCGACAGCGGGGCGCCGCGCCAGCTCACCTCGGGTCCGGCGACCGATACGCCGCGAAACTGGCTGCCCGATGGCAGCGCAGTGATCTTCGGCCGGACCGGCGAGGGCGATGATCAAACTCTGGTGGTCCCGCTCGCCGGCGGCCCGGTGCGCCGGCTCGCGGCCGAGGTGAAGGGGAACCAGCACGCCAACCTCGCGCCCGATGGGGTGAAGATCGGCTACGACGTGCACGTGGGGGGCGGGGAGGCCACCGTCTGGGTCCAGGACTCGGCGGGAGCGGCGCCGCGGCAGCTCACCACCGAAAACCTGGAAAACATCAACGCCGTCTATCTCTGGTCGCCCGACAGCCGCTACATCGCCTACCAGTCCGTGCGCACCGGTACCTCGGACATCTGGATCGTGGATGTCGCGACCGGCGAGCAGCGCCAGCTCACCAACGACATCCGGAACGATCTCACGCCCCGGTGGTCACCGGACGGCAAGTGGATGGCGTTCATCTCGGATCGCGGGGGTCAGACCGACCTCTGGATGATGCCGGTCGAGGGCGGGAACGCGATCCGGCTGACCAACGACCGGGCGAGCGAATTCAACCCGCGCTGGACACCCGATGGCATGGCCATCACCTACGGCCAGACCGAGATCGGCTCTGAGCTCGTGTCCCTGCCCCCTGGCGGGGGTGAGCCGCGGGTGGTGCTGGCATTGCCGGGCTACAACATCCCATCGGGAGACGTGTCGCCCGATGGAAAGACCATCCTCTACGCGTCGGACCGAAGCGGGAACAACGACATCTGGTCGGTGCCGGTCAGCGGAGGTGACCCGGTGGTTTTCTCGGCGAGCCCGGCCTTGGACGACATACCGAGGTATTCCCCGGATGGGAGCCAGGTGCTCTTCCGGTCCGCTCGCGGCGGAGCCATCGATCTCTGGCTCTCCCCGGCGGCAGGAGGCGAGCCGCGCCAGCTCACCAGCGATGCCGCGAACGAAGGGAGCCACACCTGGTCCCCCGATGGAAAGTCGATCGCGTACAGCTCGAACCGCGGCACCTCGGGCGGGGACCTCTGGGTCATGGACACCATCGGGGCCGAGCCGCGGCGCCTCACCCAGACCAACATTCGTCCCGGCGGTATCTGGTGGGGAAAGGACGGCAACATCTATTTCAATGGCGCCGCCGTAGGGGGCCGGCAGCTGTTCCGGATCGCAGCCAGCGGCGGAACTCCTCGGGGTCTGGGAGTCAGACTGCCGTCCATCGGGTACGTCGCGCTCTCCTTCGGCGAGTCCCAGCTCTCGTACTCGAGCTTCGAGGGAGGGTGGGCGTTCCTCGACGTGATCCCCACCTCGGGGGGAACGCCGCGCCGGCTTACCAAGCCGACCGAAGGGGTCTTCCACGCTCTGGCGATCTGGTCGCCCGGCGACAGCATCCTCGTGGCCACGGACATCGATTACCAGGGGAACCACGACGCCACCGAACTGTATTCGGTGCGGGTGGCGGACGGGATCTGGACCCGGCTCACCAACACGCGATTGCAGTCCGAGTACCCTCTCGAGTTTCTTCCCGACGGCAGTCAGCTCCTGGTGGGCCGGGTCACCAACCGGGTGGCGATCCGGTCGGTCCGGGTGACCGACCCGATCCCGCGCTCTCCTTGACATTCTAGGAGAGTGCGGTACCTTGGTCTCCTAGACCTTCTAGGAGACCGGCGTGTCCCCAACCCCCAGCTCCCGATCCCCAACCCCCGAGCTGTTACAGGGCACCCTCGACATGCTGATCCTCAAGGCGGTGTCGGTGGGGCCGATGCACGGGTACGGGATCCTGCTCCGGATCCAGCACTTCT
This sequence comes from Gemmatimonadales bacterium, assembly GCA_036565615.1. Classification (GTDB taxonomy): domain Bacteria; phylum Gemmatimonadota; class Gemmatimonadetes; order Gemmatimonadales; family GWC2-71-9; genus JABFSM01. Next base: position 13,512 of record DATCXX010000382.1, read on the forward strand.
CCGGCGCCGCGCTGGAAATCCAGCAGGGCTCCCTCTATCCCGCGGTCTACCGCCTGGAGCACCAGGGCCTCCTGAGCAGTGAGTGGGGGACCAGCGACAATAATCGCAGAGCCAAGTTCTACTCTCTGACGGTCGCCGGGCGGCGCCGTCTCAAGGAGGAGCGGGAGTCCTGGGGCCGCCTGGTCGACGCCATCACCTCGGTGCTCGACGCCACCCCCGCCGACCTCCCCGCATGATCCACCGCCTCCGGGACTCGCTGCGCGTCCTGCTGGGCCGCCGCCGCTTCGAGGCCGACATGGACGCCGAGCTGCGCACCCACCTCGAGCTGGCGGCCGACGATCTGATCAGCCGGGGGGTGCCCCGCGACGAGGCGATCCGGCGGGCCCGGGCCGCCTTCGGCGCGCTGGATGGCGCCAAGGATGCCGCCCGACAGGCGCGGGGAGTCCGTTGGGCCGACGAGCTGGCCGGCGACCTGCGCTACGCCTTCCGCACCCTCTGGAAATCGCCGGGTTATGCCGCCGTCGCGATCGCCACGCTGGCGCTCGGCATCGGGGCCAACACCGCGATCTTTTCGGTGGTGGACGGGGTGCTGCCCAAGCCGCTGCCGTTTCCGGAGAGCCGCCGGCTGGTCCACCTTACCCGCGACTACCCGATGGGGGCGCTGTGGACCTACCGCACCGCCGCGACCTCGTACACCAACGTGGCAGTCTATCTCTACGACGGGGAGCTCAACCTGTTCGCCGACGGGACCGCCGAGCGCATTCAGGGCCGGGCGGTTTCCCCGGAATTCTTTGCGGTCCTGGGGATTTCGCCCCTGATGGGCCGCGGGTTTCGGGAGGGCGAGGACGCGCCCGGCGCGGCCCCTGTGGCGGTGATCAGCGAAGGCCTGTGGCGCCGCCGTTTCGGCGCCGATGCCCGGATTCTGGAACGCACCATCCACGTGGATGGCACCGCCCGTCAGGTGATCGGCGTGCTGCCGGCCAGCTTCGGGTTTCCCAAGGCAGGCACCGACCTCTGGATCCCGATCACCCTGGATCCCAAGCTCCACGGCTCGGTCTGGGGGGCCGGCGGCACCACGTTCATCGGCCGGCTGAAGCCGGGGGTGACGCTGGCCCAGGCCGACGCCGAGCACCGGGCCCTGATTACAACGGTGCGGGACGCGTATCCCTGGCGAATGCCCGACCGATTCGGGCAGAGTGAGGAGAATCACGCCCACTACCTGGACGAGGTCATCGGAGGGGGAGTGCGGGGTCGGCTGCTGCTGCTGCTGGGTGCGGTGGGGGTGCTGCTGCTGATCGCCTGCGTCAACGTGACCAATCTCAATCTCACCCGGCTGGCCGGCCGGGAGCGGGAGCTGGCGGTGCGCCAGGCACTGGGAGGCTCCCGGCTCCGGGTGGCCCGCCAGCTGCTCGTCGAACAGCTGCTGCTGTTGACGCTGGGGGGCGGGCTGGGCCTGCTGGTCGCGCTGATCGGTCCCCCGCTGCTGCTCCGGTTCCTCCCGCCCGACACGCCCCGGCTGGACCAGGTGGCGATCGATCTCCGCGTGTTAGTCTTTACCGCCCTGGCGATCCTGGTGGTCAGTCTTCTGGCGTCGCTGGGACCGCTGGTGCGGCTGCCGCGCACCGGCCGCGCCGAGGTGCTGGGCGCGGGGCAGCGAGGCAGTTCGACCGGTCCGCGCCGGGCCCGGCT
>DATCXX010000387.1:0-3064 GCA_036565615.1 Gemmatimonadales bacterium
TGCTGCCCGGCGCGCTCGGGGACCATGAGTCGGCCAGCTCCGACTCGCACTACGACGGGCTGCTGAGCCCGCCCAGTTATACCAGGCCGCCGGTGTACCGGGGCCTCGAGGTGCCGGAGGTGCTGCGCTCGGGAAATCACGCCGAGATCGCGGCGTGGAAGCAGCGGATGGCGGAACGCATGACGGCGGAGCGCCGGCCAGATCTCTGGGCGGCGTGGCAATCAGACGAAGGAGACGACCATGGACCGCGTGGCAGCGATCGCCCGTGAGGGCTTGAAGAAGGACATTCCGATGTTCGCGGCGGGGGATACGCTGCGGGTCATGGTTCGGGTCCGGGAAGGCGACAAGGAACGGCTCCAGGCCTTCGAAGGCGTCTGCGTGTCCCGCCGGGGCGGCGGGATCGACGAGACCTTTACGGTGCGGAAGCTCTCGGCCGGGGTCGGGGTCGAGCGGATCTTCCCCATGCACGCGCCGACCATCAGCTCGATCGAGCTGGTGCGGCGGGGCAAGGTGCGCCGGGCCAAGCTCTACTACCTCCGCGCGCTCTCCGGCAAAGGGGCGCGCATCCGGGAGAAGAAGCAGCCGTAGCCGGAGCACCCCGCCGTGCCGCGTCCTCCCAGCCTCGCGCGAGAGCGTCTCGCCTGGGCCGAGAGCCGGCTCCTGGTGGGGGTGGACGAAGCGGGCCGCGGTCCCCTGGCTGGGCCAGTGGTGGCCGCGGCCGTGGTCTTTCCCCCCGAGACCCGCCGCATCAACGGGATCCGCGACAGCAAGACCCTCCCCCGGGAAGATCGCGAAACCCTGGCCCTCCGGATCCGCTCCCGCGCCATCCGGCTCGGGGTGGGCGCGGCATCCTGCCGGGAGATCGACCGGCTGAACATCCGGGTGGCGAGCGCGCTGGCGATGCGGCGGGCCGTGGTCGCTGCGCTACGCTTAGGGACTAGGGAGCTAGGGAGCTGGGGAGCTAGGGAAGGGCCTTTCCCCCAGCTCCCTAGCTCCCTGGCTCCCTATGCCCTGATCATTGACGGTCTTCCCCTGCCAGAGATCGGATACTCCCACGAAGCGCTGATCGACGGCGACGCCCACTGCTACAGCATCGCGGCGGCGAGCATCGTGGCCAAGACGGTGCGCGACCGGATCATGCGCTGCCTGGCCAGCCGCCACCCGGCCTACGGCTGGCAGACCAACGTGGGGTACGGCACGCCGGAGCACCTGGCCGGGCTGGCCAGCGTGGGCCCCACCCGGCACCACCGGATGACGTTTGCGCCGTGCCTGCAGACCGAGCTGTTTGCGGTGAGCGGTGAGCGGTGAGCAGTGAGCGGGAGCTGACAGGCGGGGCTGGTCCCGCTTACCTCTCACCGCTCACCGCTTACCTTTCGTGCAGGGGGCGTAGCTCAGCTGGTAGAGCAGCGGGCTTTTAACCCGTAGGTCGTGGGTTCGAGTCCCACCGCCCTCATGCAGGGGCGGTAGGTGGCAGGACGGTAGGACGGTAGGAAACCACCTGCCGTCCTACCGTCCAGCAACCTACCGTCTACCAGTACCGTCCTCCGTCCAACAACCTGCCGTCCTACGGCACCAGGAAGGCTCGCAACGTCCCCGTGCCCGCCTCCAGGCGCTCCAGCTCGATCCCCATGATCGCGCTCTTGGGGAAGTCCATCCGCGGCAGCGCGCTGTCGCCGGTCAGCAGCAGCCCCGCGAGCCCGCTCATCCAGGGCTCGTGGCCCACCAGCGCGATGGTTTCGTCGGGGCCGACCTCACCGATCTCGGCCGCGATCGTGGGCACATCGGGGGGCATGGCCAGGGTGTCGGCCCGGATCCGATGCTCCTTCGCCAGCCCGGTCTCCCGGAGCAGGATCCGCGCGGTCTGCCAGGCCCTGGTCCAGGGACTGCTGTAGACCCGGTCGGGCGTCAGCCCCTTCTTGACCAGCAGGCGGCTCATCTGCCGCTGCACGCGGCGGCCCTTGGGCACCAGCGGGCGCTCGCTGTCGTCCGGAAATGCCTCGGCATCCTGCGCCGCGGCCTGGGCGTGTCGAACCAGCAATACCAGCATGTGAAATCCCTCTCACGAAATCCGTGGCATCCAATGGCCGTTCCCTCCCCGCCAAGTTAGTTTTTCCGCGGGCGCGGCGACAGCCGTCCTCATTCCATCCCTCCGGGAGCCTGCATGGCGACGATCTGGATCGACGGCGAGTGGCACACCCGCGAGACCGCCAAGGTCTCGGTCTTCGATCACGGGCTGCTCTACGGCGACGGCGTCTTCGAGGGCATCCGGGTCTACGCCGGGAAAGTCTTCAAGCTTCAGGAGCACCTCGACCGGATTTACGAGTGCGCCCACGCGATCCTGCTGGCGATTCCGATGCCCAAGGCCGAGTTCGGCCGGGTCATCGAGGAAGCGGTCCGGCGCGCCGGCATGGCCGAAGCGTACATCCGGCCGATCGTGACCCGGGGGCCCGGCGACCTGGGCATCGATCCCCGGAACTGCGGCCGCCCCACCGTCATCGTGATCGTGGACGCGATCAACATCTGGTCTCCCGAGCGCTACGCCCAGGGCCTCTCGGTCATCACCGCCGGCACGCCGATTCCTCACCGCGAGTCGCTCTCACCCCGGATCAAGTCGCTCAACTATCTCTGTCACGCGATGGCCAAGATGGAGGCCAACTTCGCCGGGGCCGACGAAGCCCTGATGCTGGACTCCTCCGGCCACGTGGCCGAAGGCACCGGGCAGAACGTGTTCGTGGTCAAGAAGAACGTGCTGCGGACCCCGCCGCTCTCGGCGGGGATCCTGGGCGGGATCACCCGCGGGGTGGTGATGGAGCTGGCCCGGCAGGCCGGTCACACCGTGGTGGAGGACATGCTCAACCGCTTCGACGTCTACACCGCCGACGAGGCTTTCCTCACCGGGTCGGCCAGCGAGATCGCGCCGATCCGCTGCTACGACGGCCGGGACATCGGCAGCGGCAAGGCGGGTCCCATCACCCGGGATCTGATGGCCCGGTTCACGGCCTACGCCCGGGCATCCTAGCCCTGGCGTCCTGAATGGCGGCGTGCGCCATCCGCGCCAGGTCCG
>DATCXX010000420.1:0-6478 GCA_036565615.1 Gemmatimonadales bacterium
TGCTGCTCTGCACCGACGGGCTCACCAAGCACATCTCCAACGAACGGATCGCGGCACGGCTCCGGGAGCATCCCGAGTCGGAGCCGGCGGCCAAGGCCCTGGTGGCCGACACCCTGGCGGCCGGCGCGACCGACAACGTCACCGTCCTGGTGCTGCGGGCCATTATCCGGTAAGAGGTGAGAGGTGAGAAGTGAGATGTCGGACCTGAGCGCTCCGTCTCACATCTCACATCTCACATCTCACGTTTCACCACCAGCTTCCGGGTCATGAAAACCGGCCCGAACATGTCGGCCGTGAGGGTGTACTCCCCCGGCTCGGGAATCCATTCGACATCGAAGGTCTCTCCCACTCCGACATAGCGGCGGGCCGGCCGCATGGCCTGCTGTGACGCGGGCAGGTCCGCGCCGTCGCGGGCCAGGGGACGCCACCGCACCAGCGCGGTGTCCCGCCGGATGGCGAAGCGGCCCCCGGTGGCCGCTCCGATCCCCACGAACCGGAACCGATGCGGGACCCCGGCCGCGAGCTCGAGCGGGGGCGGCGTGTTGTTGCCGTTGATGAGGGTGTTTCCGTCGCCGTCCCAGCCCGCAACGAAGACGTGGTCCCTGGTGGAGTCGAAGCGCTCGCCCGGGGGCAACACCACGATCGCCCCATAAAGCCCCGAGGTGATCTGCTCGATGTCGTTCATGTGGGTGTGGTAGATGAACGTGCCGGGGCGGGGCAGGGTGAGCCGGGCCACGAAGGAATCGCCCGGCTGAATCGAGGGCGCCAGCTGGCGCATCGCGCCGCTCCACCCCGGCACCCCATCCGAGTAGCTCTCCAGTTCGATCCCGTGCCAGTGAATCGCCGCGGTCTCCTTGAGCCGGTTGATCACGGTGATGTCGGTCGGCTGGTTCTGAGCGAGCACCAGCGTCGTTCCGGGAACCTCGACTGAATCGGAAGCCGGCGGACGCTGATCCCGCTGCAGCACGAAGCCGAGCGCGCGGGGGGCCTTGAACCGCCTGGCGCCTTCCTGCACGAAGAGCCGGAGATTCCGGGTCTGATCCCGCCTTGGCTCCTTCCAGCTTCGCGACGGTCGGACCGAAATGCCGAGGATCAGCCCTGCCATGTGAACGTTGGGATCGTGGGCCCTGTGGTCGGGGTGGCCCGTGGGGGGAGGATTGAGCCGGGCCTCGGGCACCACGTGAAAGCCGATATGGCAGTGGAAGAGCCAGTTGCCGGGACGATCGGGTCCCCACACCACCGACATGGTGGTGTACGGCAACATCAGCTGGGTCACCGCCAGCGGCTGGAGGGCCGGGGCCAGCACGCTGTCGCGCAGGCCGGTGCCCTGGGCTTCCAGCCGGAAGTAGAACCCGTGCAGGTGCATCGGATGGGGGCGGATGGACGCATTGACCCAGCGCCACCGCAGGGTATCTCCCACCGTCGCATCGATCCGCTCGCTGTGCGGCCAGGAGAGTCCGTTGATCGCCAGGGCGTTGCCGTACCGAGTGGTGTCTTCCGCCTTCGGGGTTCCCCAGATGTTGATCACGAAGATCCGGTCATCGGGCCGGGCGCCGGCCGAATCCACCACAAATGCTCCCGCGAGCTGCTCCCGCTCCACCCGGTTGGTGTCCTGCACCCCGGCGTCGGCCCAGTAGAGGTAGGTCCCCGGGACGCCGGCGGCAAAGCGTACCGTCCGCGACTGCCCGGGTTCGACCACGAAGCTGCTGTCGGTGCCCGCCGGGTGGGTGGCGAAGCCGTGGAAGCGCAGCGCGGAATCCGCGAGGGTGTTACGGAGGGTGGCCTCGATCATGGTTCCGGCAGGAACCCGGATCAGCGGGCCGGGCACCTGGGGCGCCTTACCCGCCTCGGCGAAGACCGGAGCGACGACCGAGTCGCCCCGCGGTCCCTCGGGATACCAGACCCCGGTCCGGACCTCGAGCCGCAGGGTGAGCACCCCGCCGCGGAGCGACCCCGCCGGGCGGCGGTTGTCGTTGGGCACCACCCGCCGTGGATCGGTGGGTCTGGCCGCCGCGGTGGCGAGGAGACCGATCGCTGCGCCCGCAACCAGCCCCGCCACCACGGTTCGTCGCGACACTCAGTACCTCCAGCTCAGGGTATCTACGACGGGCGGATGGTTCCTGCGGATCTGATCCATGATGCGGGGGATGAACATCTGGGCATAACGCAGCCGGGAAATGGCGTTGGGCCGGGTCTGGTCGCCGTTCCAGCAGTGCTCGGCCCGGTCGCCATAGTCCACTTCGGCATCGGCCGGGGGATCGGTGGCCTGCTTGAGGAAATCCTCGACCAGATACACCGCATTGTTGAGGTAGTAATTGTCCATGTCGCCGACATAGATCTTGAGCTTGCCACGGACTTTGGGGCCCAGGGTCTTCCAGTCCCGCCGGAGGATATGGCCCAGGTCGTAATGCTCCCGCCAGTAGGCCGCGACCGAGCTGTCGATGGCGCCGGTGAGCTTGTCCCAGATCGGCCTGGGATAGCCGTCTTCCGCCACCGGCGAATACACCGCCTGCCAGATGTCCCACTGATCGCCGGAGCGCCCTCGGGTTCCCAGCGCGAGCTCGCGGTGGTTGCTCTCCTCGACGGTGGACTGGACCTGGCCCAGGTAGTTCCGGTGGGCCGGGCGGGGCGTCCGCTTCCACCGGCTCTCCAGGAAGTAGGCGTTCTTCTCCTGGTACAGGTTGAAGTTGGTGTACTGCCGGAAATCGATGGGGTCGGGACAGGCGATCCAGGCCCCATTGAAATCGTCGGGGTAGAACATCTGCACCGCCATCGCCTCCCACCCGCCGGTCGAGCCGCCGTAGGTGAACCGCGCGTAGCCCTGCCCGATGCCGCGGAACCGGCGCTCGATCTCGGGGACCAGCTCCCGCATGATCGCGTCCCCGTAGGGACCGTTGTTCGCGGAATTCACCGCGTAGGAGTCGTCGTAATAGGGCGTGGGATGCTGGATCTCCACCAGGAGCACCCGGGGGAACCCCGGCCCGGTCCAGTCCTTGTAGAACTGATGGGCCTGCTCCTGCTGGATCCGGTTGTAGCCCGCCAGATTGAACCGGGCGCTGAAATCCGGCTTCAGGTTCGGGTCGGGCGGCTCGGGCCGGAACCCGCTGAGATCGGCGGGAAAGTGGCCGTGATTGATCACCAGCGGGTAGCGCGCCTCGGGATGGGTGTCGAATCCCTCGGGGAGCAGCACGTGGGCGCCCAGAAACATCGGGGTTCCCCAGAACGCCGAGAGCAGCTTGCTCTCGATCCGGATGTGCTTGATGTATTTCGTATCGGCCGGTGGCGCGATCGGCGGGATTTCCTGGTCGAGGGTGACCCGGTTGAGGATCCGGAGCCTCGGGTCGAGCCGCATCCAGCGGGGCGTGCTGTAGAGATTCCCCGGTTTGGCATTCCACTGCTGGCCTTCGCCCATGTCGGGAGGGAGCTTGACCACCTTGCCGTCGCTGCGCCGGAAGGTCTGGTAGCGGTTGAGCACCGCCTGCACCCAGTAGCGCCCCGCGGGGAGCGCAGCCAGGCTCCGCACCGGATATCCGAAGGCAGACCCATCCACCCACACGTCCGCCCCCGGCGCCCAGCCGTTCACATCGGTTCCGAACACCAGCTGGGTCTCCGGCCCGTCGGCGATCTGGCGCCTGGGCTCGGCTGTCGAATCGGTGGAGACCAGGAAAAGCAGCCGGCCATCGAGCGGGGTGGCGCTCCGCTCCCTCGGGAAATTGACCGCGATGCGCACCGAAGGCGCCTGGCTTCCGGTGTGCGCGCCGAGCACGAGCGGCAGCGCCACCAGGGCTGCGATGAGCCGGGCGGTCATGCGGACTCCATTGTGGTGGATGCTCAAGGATAGCGGCCGAAGCGGGCTACGCCAGCTCCAGGAGACCGAGCTCGGAGTGGTGAATCCGGTCACCCCGAAGGTACACCCATCCCCCGCCGCCGCTCCACGCCAGCTGCCCGGCCCGCCGGAGCCGGTCCGGCTGCATTTCGTTGACCACCAGCTCGAAGCCGATCCGGGCGCCGGGGACCTCGAGTGCCAGCTCCGGGGGGGCCAGCCGAAGCGTCATCAGGTAGCCGTCTTCGGTAGGAGCCCACCGTCCCGCCGCGGCGAGCGCACCGCTCTCCGCCGTCACTCCGCGGATGGCGAGGCTGCCGTCGCGGAGCGGGACGGCGAGAATCCCCAGGGCCTCGCCTCCCAGGCGCACATAGACCTGCACCCCGTCGGAGTGGATGTCTTCCGGCTCGTTGTCCAGCTCGAGCGGCGCGGCCCCGGGATCCCGGAAGAACAGCTCCGGCTTGGCGACGGCGATCGCCAGATAGAGCGCCTCTCCGTCCCAGTTGGCCCAGGCCTCGGCGCGAAACCGCTCCGGATCGTAGGGCTCTTCGCTGCGGCGATACTGGTGGTCGCCTTCCAGCAGCAGCGGTTCCTCCAGCTCGAAGCCCTCGAGAGTGCCGTCGAGCGCGGGAGGATCGGCAAGCCGCGCCGCCCGCGCCTCCGCGTCCGGCACCGGGCGGTTCTCGAGCAGAGGACGGTGCCGCGCCGGCGCACTGCGCAGCCCGGCCAGCGTCCGGGTGGTACCTCCCGCCTCGAGGCTCAGTCCCGCCGCAACCGGCTGGCAGCGGATCACCCCGCCCGCGGTGTCGAGCTCGATTGCGTCTCCATTCACCCGCAGCGCGGTGAGCGTTCCGGCCGGGCTCAGCGCGAGCGCGGTGACCCAGCGTACTTCGGTGCCGCGGTCCCGCAGCAGCAGGAACGGCTGCACCGTCCCGGTGCCCGGCAGGCCGGGGGCGGAGGCGCGAATCAGCTCCGCGCCGGGCGCCGAGAGGAACGCGCGCAGCGTGGCGCCGGGCCCTTCGATCCGGAGCCCGATCGGCTCGGCGGAATCGGGGACAAAGCGCTCCGCACCAGTGACGAAAGGCTCATTCCAGTCCGAGGCTATCCAGCGCCCCGGCGATTCGACGACGATGTCCCCGCCGAAGTGCCAGGGCAGGTCCATCCAGCAGCTTTCTCCCGGCTCGATGTCGATCAGGTCGAGCAGGTGGTGGGGGCCGGCCACGACGGTTCGCCTGGCTTTCCCGGCCCGGGCGCGGCACCACCCCCATTCGGCACCCGGGTCGAAGGCCTCGCACCAGGCTTCCCGGTCGCCGGGATTGGCCCCATTGATCCGGGGTGCATTGTGCGCCAGCGCGGACCGGTACCAGGCCAGCTCGGGCTCGACATAGGAACCGGTGCCCGGATCGGGAAGCCAGTGCGCTCCGGCGGCATACAGCGTGAGATGCAAACTGTCGGGATGACCGTGCCCGCCCAGGTGAGGGCCGCACTCCACGCTGGCGTAGCGGCCGTCGCCACGCAGGATGGCGAGTCCCTGATCGGCCAGCAGGATGCTCCCGGGTCGCCAGGGCTCGGCATCGGCGGGTAAGGGCGGTCCCATGACCGCGAGCGCCCACCAGGAGAGGCTTCCCCGGTCGGCACGCGCCGGGGCCTCACGGCCGGCGTCGTGGAGCCAGGCGTCGTACAGGAGCCTCGGGGACCTGCCGGGGGGCGCCTGGTAGAGCGCGGCCAGCCAGGAATCGATCTCCGGATCGGGAGGGAGGAGGGCGCGCCCCGCCTCGAAGATCTCCAGCGAGGCCGGTTCCGCCAGCGAAACGCCATAGCGCGAATCCCGGCGGGCGGGATAGGTGAAATCGGGAAGCGCCGAGCGCGCCGGGGCGAGCAACGCCGCCCGGAAGTGGTCCCGCACCTCGGGGTCCTCCAGGAGATCGTAGCCCATCGCCCCGGCCCAGTGGAGCCCCTGGATCAGCCCGCGGATCGCGAAGAGGTGGTAGTTCTCACCTTCCCACCACACCCCGTCGTTTCCGAATCCGTCGGCCAGGTGACCCAGCAGTCCGGTGCGGGATTCCACCGTGTTATGAGCCAGCTCCTCGTCGCCGAACCACGCTGCGATGGCGGTGAGTGCCGCGGCATGCCAGGTCTGCCGGTTGGAGAGCCCTTCGTTGAATTCGCCGATCAGCGCGGCGGCCTCGTCGGCCACCCGGTTGATCCCTTCGATCCGCTCCTCCGGGAGCCGGCCCGACTCCCGGAGGATGAAGGCCCCCGCCAGGTAGCTGGTGAGCCAGAGCGATTCGAGGTAGGTGGAGAAGAAGAGGTGGGAAGGACCCAGCACGTTGTCGCGGTTGGGCAGCTCGAAATACAGCTCGTCGTAGCCGGCGTAGAGCTCGAGGGCGCGGGCCTGGGCATCGGCGTCCTCGGTGAGGGCCGCGAGCAGCGACAGCTCGGCCATTCGCTCGGCCAGCCAGAGATGCTGGGCCCGGGCCCAGTGGCGGTGGTGCCGCTCGCCGGTGAACACCCCGCCACAGCGGGAGCAGGTGTGCTGCTCCGCGCTCCAGGGATCGAAGCGAAGCGGCGCGCCGTCGTCGGGGCAGATCCCGCCGTTCCGGGAGAGCAGCGCCTTGACCCGCGGAATCAGCGGCGCGCGCGCGAGCAGGGGGG
>DATCXX010000421.1:0-2066 GCA_036565615.1 Gemmatimonadales bacterium
CGCCGCGCCTCGGCGATGGGGCGCCGGCCGTCCCGCACCAGGAGGCTCTTCAGGCTCTCGCCCTTGATCAGCGGCATCAGGATGTACATGATGCCGTCCGCTTCGCCGATGTCGTAGATGGGAACGATGTGGGGATGGCGCAGGTTGGCCACCGCCTCCGCCTCGCGGCGGAACCGGGCCATCAGGGTTTCCGAGACCACCAGATCGGGACGGATGGCCTTGAGCGCGAGATCGCGCTTGAGCCACTGGTCCCGCACCTTGAAGACTTCGGCGAATCCGCCTCGCCCGATCAGCTCCTGGAGCTCGTAATGCTTGCCCAGCGCTTCCTTGAGCTTCCGGATCATGTCCGCCGAGGCGGTCGGCGCGGGGGCGATGCCGTCGGGAATGGAGATCTCCCCGGTCAGCCGGTCGATGGCCGGAGGCGTGGCCGACCCGCAGACGTAGCAGAACGCTGCGAGCTCCGGCAACTGTGTGTTACACGACGGACAGAGCCGAGTGGCAGACGACAGGGGAAGCTCCGGGACCGAATGTTGAAGACTAACAGATACCGGGTTTTCAGGAGAGGGTCAATGGTGAGTTGACCACCCGGTCTCTGCCTGATCCATATTCATACATCACAACGAGTTGGAACGACTATGAACATGACGGTGCGACGCTTCGGGCTCCCGGCTCTGCTGGTGCTGGCCGGAGCCCTGGCAGAGGGTTCTCCGCTGGTCTCCCAAGCACCCGATTGGCCGGCCTACGGTCGGGATCGGGGCGGGGAGCGCTTCTCACCGCTCCGGGCCATTCACCGCGGCAACGTGGCCCGGCTCACGGTCGCCTGGGAATACAGTACGGGCGAGGCAGGCCCCGCGTTCCGGCAGGAGGTCTCCCTGGAGGCGACCCCGCTGGTGTTTCGGGGGGTCATGTATCTCAGCACGCCGCTGGGCCGGGTGATCGCGCTCGATCCGGAGACCGGAGCCGAGCGCTGGGTGACCGACCTCGCGGTGAAGCCGCTCGGCTTCGGCGATTTCACCAGTCGGGGGGTGAGTCTGTGGGCCGATCCGCAGGGACGGCCGGGCGCGCCCTGCGCACTCCGGGTGATCGTCGCCAGCGTGGATGCGAAGCTGCATGCGCTCGATGCGTCGAACGGTCGCCGCTGTCCCGGCTTCGCGGGGGGAGGCAGCGTGGATCTCCGGAGCGGACTGCGGAACCCGCCGTTCGAGACCGAGGAGTACGAGGTCACCTCGCCCCCGGCGATCGTGAACGGCCTCATCGTGGTCGGCTCGGGCGTGGCGGACAACAATCGGACCGATGCGGCGAGCGGGGAAGTTCGCGCGTTCGACGCGCGGACCGGGCGGCTCCGCTGGAGCTGGGATCCGGTGCCGCAGGACTCGAGCGATCCGGCCTGGCGGACCTGGACCTCGCCCGCCGCGCACCGCACCGGCGCCGCCAATGCCTGGTCGGTCCTGGCGATCGATTCGGCCCGGAGCCTGGTCTTCGTGCCGACCGGGAGCGCCAGCCCCGACTATTTCGGAGGCGAGCGGCCCGGCGAGAACCGCTATGCCAATTCGCTGGTGGCGCTCGACGCCCGAACCGGACGGGTGATGTGGCACTTCCAGACGGTGCACCACGATCTCTGGGACTATGACAACGCTTCGCCCCCGGCGCTCACCACTGTGACCCGGGGGGGACGCCGGGTGCCGGTCGTGCTCCAGGCTACCAAGACGGGTCAGCTGTTCGTCCTGGACCGGCGCACCGGTGCGCCGGTTTTTCCGGTGGAGGAGCGCGCGGTCCCGCCCAGCACCGTGATCGGGGAACAGGCCTGGCCCACCCAGCCGTTCAGTGGCATTGCGCCGCTCAGTCCTCATGCCCTGACCGCGGAGGACGCCTGGGGACCGACTCCGGCCGACCAGGCCGCCTGCCGGAGCAGGATGGCCAGCCTGCGCAACGAGGGCGTCTTCACCCCGCCGAGTCTCGAGGGAACCCTGGTGGTGCCTTCCAACATCGGCGGAGCGCACTGGGGCGGCGTGGCGGTGGATCCGGTCCGGCAGATCGCGGTCGTTCCGGTCAACCGGATCGCGGCG
>DATCXX010000241.1:0-7886 GCA_036565615.1 Gemmatimonadales bacterium
CAGCCCTCGAACTGGACCTACAGTCTCATCCTGAACGGCGGTCATTTCGAAGGACGGGTGGCGCGGGACAGCATCTACAATCCGGTGCCCAACCTGGTAGTCGCGCACGAGCAGTACGGCGCGCTGTACCGGGTGGTGCAACGCGGGCTGCCGGCCCGGGTGGAGCTCAACCTCCAGACCCGCTTTCTTGACGACACCCGGATTCCGGCGAATGTCCTCGCGGACATTCCCGGCACCGACAAGGCCGACGAGTTCGTCATGCTGGGCGCCCATTTCGACAGCTGGCACTCGGGCACCGGCGCCACCGACAACGCTGCCGGCTCGGTGGTGATGATGGAGGCGATGCGGATCCTCAAGACCCTCGGCATGCCGATGCGCCGGACCGTGCGCATCGGTCTCTGGACCGGGGAGGAACAGGGCCTGATCGGCTCGGTGCGGTACACCCGGATTCACAAGGACGAGCTGCCGAAGATTTCAGCCTATGTGAACGTCGACAACGGCACCGGGAAGATTCGCGGCATCTGGAGCCAGTCCAACAGCGCGGTGGTGCCGATCTTCCAGCAGATCCTTTCCCCGTTCCGGGACATGGGAGTGCTTGCGGTCAGGGACGGCAACACCGGCGGGACCGACCACCAGTCGTTCGACCGGGTCGGGGTGCCAGGATTCAACTTCATCCAGGATCCCATCGAGTACGGCATCCGGACCCACCACTCCAACGTCGACACCTATGAGCGGCTGGTCATCGACGACCTGAAGCAGGCGGCGACGGTGGTGGCCTGGACGGTCTATCACATCGCCAACCGGGACGAGATGATGCCCCGAAAGGCGCCTCGGCCGGCGGTGCCATAGGCTGGACGGCTGGACGGCAGGTCGGCTGGGAGGGCAGAGGACGAGAGGCTCCGGTGCCAGACTAGATTTCGCGATGGACTTCCCTCACTTCCGGAGCATCATGCGCCCCGCGACGGCACTGCTGGTGATTCTGCTCGGCGCCGGATGTCTTCCCGACCGATCCGATGCCACTCCCGATGTGTCGGAAGCGGCGGACTGCGCCGACCGGGTAGAGCGGGCCCGCAGCGAAGGCACCGATTCCCTGTTCACCGGCGCGGGAGCGCTGGTCCAGTCGTGTCCCGACGCGATGGCGGTTGCCCTGGCCGCGCTCTGGTCTCAGCCGGAGGTTTCTCCGGCGCGGGCCCGGACGCTCCGCGCCGTGTCCGCCCTGGTCCGGGACGAGCGGCTCATGTCGGCGGTGGAATCGGTGGTGCGCGATCAGGGCCGTCCGATCGAAACCCGGGTCGAAGCGCTGAGCACCCTCTCCTACCATCTCCAGGCGGGGCGGTGGATCGAGTTCACCTTCCTGCAGGGACCCCCGGACTCGGCCTCGCTCCGGATGTTCGTGGGGACCATGCCGCGGAACATCAGCGGCGAGGGGAGCCACCCGGTTCCGGCCGGATACCCGGTGGTCTTCCGCCAGCTGCTCGAAGCGCTCCGGGATACCGACTCGTCGGCGGCGATGCGGAGCGCGGCGCGGCGCTTCCTGCTCTTCCTGGATTACTCCCGCCAGCAGCTGGAGCAGCAGAAGCAGACCCCGACCACGCCGCCGCCGCCCGGATGACCGAGCGGTCGGCACGGTTCCGGACCTGGGCCTGGGGCTGGGCCAAGTCCATCGCGATTGCGCTCGCGGTCTGGTTTGTCCTGAGCACCTTCCTGGTCAAGGCATTCCGGATTTCCTCCGGCAGCATGGAGCGGACCCTGCTGGTCGGTGACTTTCTGTTCGTGAACAAGGCCCTCTACGGTGCCGAAGTGCCGCTGATCGGCGGCCGGCTTCCTGGAGTGCGGGAGCCACGCCGGGGCGACATCGTGGTGTTCCGCTCCCCGATCGAAGACTCCATTCTCGTCAAGCGGCTGATCGGGGTGCCGGGGGACACCGTCGGGATGGTGGCCGGGGAGCTCTCCCGCAATGGCCGGACGGTCCAGGAGCCCTACGTCCAGCACCTCGGGTCCGGCGATCCGGAACCGCCCGATCCCGAGATGCGCCGGTGGCAGCTCCCCTTCTTCGCGGGGAAGGACCCCGCGGAGTATCATCCCACTTCGCGCGACTGGGGGCCGCTGGTGGTGCCGAGGGATTCCTTCTTCATGCTGGGGGACAACCGGGACGGGAGCCGGGACGGCCGGTTCTGGGGATTCGTCCCCCGCCGCAACATCCAGGGCAGCCCGATGATCGTCTACTTCAGCTACGATCCGGAACACTGGAGACCGCTGCCCTTTCTGACCGCGATACGCTGGAAGCGCCTCTTCAGCATGCCGCGCTGATCCCCAACGCCCGGGTTGCCGATGCCGAGACGATACTGGATCGCGCCGGTCTGCCTGTTCATGCTCCAGAATGCCCCGGTGACGATCGAAGCCGGCCCTAGCGGCGGCCTCCGACTCGGCATCGGCGGGGCGATCGGCAGCTACGAAGAGCGGGGGGTCAATTGCGAGGGCGACGTGATCTCCCGGGAACGGCGGAGATTCAAGACCCTCGGCGCCGAAGCCTCGGGGCGGATCGCGCCCACCATCCGGGTCACCGGCCACGCCGGGCACATGTGGACCAGCAGCGAGGCGGGCTCCACCCTCGCGCCGCCGTTCCAGGGGTTCTTCGGCGGGATCATGGGCGGGCTGGATGACAGCAACCTGGCCATGGGCCTCGGCATCTCCACCGCGCCGGGCGCGATGGACAGCGTCAGCAACGAGCTGTCGAATCGGATCCTGCCGATGGGATTCGTCCGCATCGGCGAGCTCGACCGGCTTCACTTCCGGGTCGAGCTCGGAGGGCCTCCGATCCCCGGGGCGCCGCCCGAGCTGGGCCGAGCCGGTCTGGGATTCCGGCTGGGCGACCGCCGAAGGGTCGGCTTCCGGCTCGATCTCGGCGTGTCCGACTTCCCTCTCGGTCCGGGAGAGAATCACGTTCTGCTCGAGGCGCTGGTTCGCCTGCCGCTGGGCCAGGCATTCGACCTGGGCCTGCTGGGAGCCTTCCGCGATCCCGCGGGAGGCAATTTCGGCCTCTACGGACAGGTGCGCCGCTAGCACGAAACCCTCCACCAGCTTCATGCGTCGTATGTCGTATATAGATCCGATTTCGGTCCGCGAGCTGCTTTCTCTTCCGGAGGACTCCACGGCATGAAACGGCGTGACTTCGTTCATCTGACCAGCCTGGGCGCCGGTCTGGCCTGGCTTCCCGGCGTCGGCGCCGAGGCCCGCGAGTGGTCCGGCAGCCTGAGTCCCATCCCGAGCGAGGACCGGAAGCAGCTGGCCGACGCGGGACTGGGCGCCGCCCGTGCCGCCGGCGCCAGCTATGCCGACGTCCGGATCGGGCGCTACCTGAACCAGTTCATCAACGCCCGCGACACCAAGATCCAGGGGATCACCAACACCGAGTCCTACGGCGTCGGGATCCGGGTCATCGCCGGCGGATGCTGGGGCTTCGCCTCCACCCGGCAAGTCACCACCGATGGGGTGGCGGAAGCGGCCCGACAGGCGGTGGCGATCGCCAAGGCCAATGCGGCCATCCAGCGCGAGCCGGTCAAGCTGGCGCCGCAGCGCGGATTCGGCGTGGTGAGCTGGCGCACCCCGATCGAGAAAAACGCCTTCGAGATCTCGGTCGCCGAAAAAGCCGACCTGCTCAAGGCGGTGGCCGAGGCGGCGCTCAAGGAAGGGGCCAGCTTCGTGGATTCGGGCCTCTTCCTGGTCAACGAGCAGAAATACTTCGCCTCGACCGACGGCAGCTACATCGACCAGGACGTGCACCGGATCTGGCCCAACGCCACCGCGACGGTGGTGGACAAGACGACCGGCAAGTTCGAGACCCGGGACGGGCTCTCGGCCCCGATGGGCATGGGGTGGGAGTACCTCTCGGCCCGGCCGGCGGGTAAGGTGGCCGGCCCGATGGTGACCACCTACGGGCAGTACTACGACATGGTGGAGGACATGCGGGCCGCGGCGCAGCACGCCAAGGCCAAGCACACCGCCAAGTCGGTGGAGGCGGGGCGTTACGACCTGGTGCTGGATCCCAGCCACCTCTGGCTCACCATTCACGAATCGGTGGGTCATCCGCTCGAGCTGGACCGGGTGCTGGGGTACGAAGCGAACTATGCCGGCACCAGCTTCGCCACCCTCGACAAGTGGAAGAGCGGCAGCTTCAAGTACGGCAGCGAGCACGTCAATCTGGTGGCCGACAAGACCCAGCCCCATTCGCTGGGCGCGGTGGGATACGACGACGAAGGGGTCCAGACCAAGAAGTGGGACCTGGTGCGCAAGGGCATCCTCACCAACTACCAGGCCATCCGGGACCAGGTCCACATCCTCGGCCAGAACGAATCGCACGGCTGCTGCTACGCGGACAGCTGGAGCAGCGTGCAGTTCCAGCGGATGCCCAACGTGTCGCTGGAGCCGGGCGAGGCGCCGATGACCCCGGCCCAGATGATTGCCGGGGTGGACCGCGGCATCTACATCGTGGGCGATTCCTCCTATTCCATCGACCAGCAGCGCTACAACTTCCAGTTCAGCGGCCAGGTGTTCTACGAGATCCGGGGCGGCAAGCTCACCGGGATGCTGCGCGACGTGGCCTATCAGTCCAACACCCAGGAGTTCTGGAACTCGACCGCCGCGGTCTGCGACCGGCGCGACTACCGGCTGGGAGGCTCCTTCTTCGACGGGAAAGGCCAGCCGCCCCAGATCAGCGCCGTCTCCCACGGTTCGGCCACGGCGCGATTCAATAACGTCAACGTCCTCAACACTGCACGGAAGATCTGACGCCCATGGCTGAAATGACCGATCAGGAAATGCGGACGTTGCTCGAGCGCGCGCTCTCCTTTTCCAAGGCCGAGGCGTTCGAAGCCAACATCTTCGGCAACCGGGGCGGCAACATCCGGTATGCCCGGAACAGCGTCTCCACCGCCGGCGCCGCGGACGACACCACCCTGGTGGTGCAGTCCAACTTCGGCACCCGCACCGGGACGGTGACGGCCAACGAGTTCGACGATGCCAGCATCGAGCGGGCGGTCCGCCGCTCCGAAGAGCTGGCCCGCCTCGCCCCGGAAGATCCCGAGTTCATGCCTCCGCTGGGCCCGCAGCAGTACCTGGCGCCGAGCGCGGGCGCCTACTCGGCCGCCACCGCGGGGATCTCCCCCGAATACCGGGCCCGGGTCGCGGGTTCCAGCATCACCCCCGCCGCGGCCAAGGACTGCACCGCCGCGGGCTTCTTCCAGAACGGGGTCAACTGGCAGGGCATGATGAACTCGAAGGGGCTGTCGGCCTTCTACCGGCAGACCCAGGCCAGTCTGTCGGTGACGGTGCGGAGCAACGACGGCACCGGCTCGGGCTACGTGGCCCGCGACGTCAACGACATCGCCGGCTTCAACCCCGAGGAGATCTCCAGCATCGCGCTGGAGAAGGCGGTCGCCTCCCGGAACCCGGTCGCCATCGAACCCGGCAAGTACACCGTGATTCTGGAGCCCGAGGCGGTGGTGGAGATGCTCCAGCCGCTGGTGGGGAGCTTCAACGCCCGGCAGACCGACGAGGGCCGCAGCTTCCTGTCCAAGCCGGGCGGCGGGAGCAAGCTGGGGGAGAAATTCGTGGACGACAAGATCAGCATCTGGTCCGATCCGCAGGACAAGGACGTCCCCGCCAGCCCCTGGATCGGCGACGGCCGCGCCACCGCCCGCACCATGTGGATCGACAAGGGCGTGGTCGCCAACCTGTATTACTCCCGCTACTGGGCCGACAAGCAGAAGAAGCCCGCCACCCCGTTTCCCACCAACATGATCATGGCCGGGGGCAACGCCTCGGTCGCGGACATGATCAAGGACGTGGCGCGGGGAATCCTGGTGACCCGGTTCTGGTATATCCGGTTCGTGGATCCGCAGACCTTGCTGCTCACCGGGCTCACCCGGGACGGCACCTTCTTCATCGAGAACGGCGCGATCAAGCACGCCATCAAGAACTTCCGGTTCAACGAATCGCCCATCATCATGCTCAACAACATCGAGGCCCTGGGCCGCCCGATCCGGGTACAGGGGAGCATGGTGCCGCCGATGCGGGTGCGGGACTTTACGTTTACGTCGCTGTCGGACGCGGTGTAGGGCGCGAAAGACGTGAAGGACGCGAAGGACGCGATTAACTTCGCGTCTTCCGCGTCCTACTCCGCTCTCATGACGTCCACGGGATCCAGCCTCGCCGCCCGGCGCGCCGGAATCATCGTCGCGCCGACGACGGGAAGCAGAAGGGCGATCGCGGCGCCCGCAATCGCCATCGGGTCGGACGATCCCACCCCATAGAGCAGGCTTTGCAGCAGCCGCGACAGCGCGAGCGTCCCGATCAGCCCGATGCCCACTCCGACCACCGCCACCCACATCCCCTCGCCCAGCACCAGTCGCACCAGGTCGGCGCGTCCGGCCCCCAGTGCCGCGCGAATCCCCATCTCGCGGGCGCGCAGCGTGACGCCGTACGCCACGACCCCGTAGACGCCCACGACCGCCAGCAGCAGCGCGAGCGCGCCGAATGCAGTGATCAGGGTGGTATTGGACCGCCGGGTGGTGAGGGAGGTGTGCCGGAGCTCGGCCAGGGTCCGGACCGCGTAGATCGGCTGGCTCGGGTCGACCTCCTGGACCGCGTTGCGCAGCGTCGAGAGTAACTCGCGATCGGGAAGGGTGCCCCGGACCACCACCGCCACCAGGTTGGGGGAGTCCTCGGTGATCGGGTAGTACATCTGCCACATGGCGTCCTCGTCCGGCTTTTCCCGTACGTCGCTCACCACGCCGATCACCGAGCGCCACCCCACCGTGTCGGGGTCGAGCAACTTGATCCGCTTGCCCAGCGGGTTCTGGCCCGGCCATACTTCGCGTGCCATCCTCGCGCTCACGACCATCACCGCCGGGGCCAGGCTGTCGTCCGAAGGTGCCATCAGCCGCCCCTGCAGCAGCGGGATGCCCATCGTGCGGAAGTAACCCGCGTCGGCCTTGAGGTATCGCGCGGTCCGATCCTGGAAGCGGGCTGCGAGGTTCCCGTCCTCGGGATCGACCTGGATCGAGATGCCTCCGACACCACTCATCGGCAGGTCGTTGATCACCCCGGCCGCTTCGATGCCCGGGACGCCCCGGAGGCGGTCCAGCAGCCGCTGGAGCATGGCAAGGCGCGCCCCGGAGCGCGGATAGCTGGTCCGGTCCAGCGTCATCTGCAGGGTGGCGACCCGCTCGGGTACGAACCCCGGATCGGTCGCGAGGACCGCGCGGAAGCTCCGGAGCATCAGCCCCGAACCGGCCAGCAGCATCAGCGCGAGCGCGAGCTCGGCGGTAACCAGCACCCGGCGGGTGCGGCCCCGGCGCGCCGCGGTTGATCCGTGGCCCCCTCCACTTTTCATGACCGACTGGGCGTCGGTCTTGGCGGCACCCAGCGCAGGCAACACGCCGAATCCGAGACCGGTGACAACCGCCAGCCCGATCGCGAACGCCAAGAGCCGGCCGTCCAGCGCCGGCGCGGCGAGCTCAGTCATTTCCCTCGGCAGCAGGCCCCCGACCAGGCCCAGGGTTGTATATGCGAGCAGGAGGCCGGCGGCCGCGCCCGTGAGCGAGAGCACCAGGCTCTGGACCAGCAGTTGGCGAATCAGCCGGCCCCGACTCGCTCCCAGCACCGTGCGCATCGCGAGCTCCCGTTCCCGCATCGCCGAGTGCGCCAGCAGCAGATTGGTGGCGTTGACGCAGGCGATCAGCAGCAGCAAGCCGGTGGCGCCGAGCAGGATGAGCATCGGAGTCCGCCGGTCGCCGACGAGGGTGCCCTGCAGCGGGCGCACCGGTTCGGCGACCACCCCCGCGTATTCCTTGAGCTGATCGGCGGGGAGCGCCCGCCAGAGCCCC
>DATCXX010000269.1:0-5383 GCA_036565615.1 Gemmatimonadales bacterium
TGCTCGCGCCGGCAGGGGCCCGGGCTCGGCCCGCATGCCGCACGCGAGCACGCCGAGGCCGAGCAACGTGGAGGCGACGGTGCAGCGTGACATGGCGCCCAATGTGACCGGGGCCGAGCGGGTGGGGAAGGGTGCCGTTCGCATGTTAGATTTATACACTTTGCCCCGAACCTGGGCCCACCTCAGCGCCTGGAGCGGCAGTGACGGAGCTGGACATCAAGGACATCACGATCATCGGCGGCGGGCCTACCGGCCTGTTCGCGGCGTTCTATGCGGGCATGCGCGGCGCGTCCGCCCGCATCATCGACGCGCTCCCCGCCCTCGGCGGCCAGCTCCTCGCGCTCTATCCGGAGAAATACATCTTCGACGTCGCCGGCTTCCCCAAGGTTCTGGCCAAGGACCTGGTCAAGGGGCTCACCGACCAGGCGCTTCAGTTCGGCTGCGAGGTCCGGCTGGATGAGGTCGTCACCGGGCTCCGGAAGGTCGAGGACGGCGGCATCGGGCACTTTCTCCTCGAAACCGACAAGGAGGTGTATCCCACCAGGACCCTCCTGATCGCCGGAGGGATCGGCGCGTTCGAAGCCCGAAAACTCCCGGCAGAGGGCGTCGAGGTATGGGAAGGCCGGGGTCTCGATTACAAGGTTCTCGATCCCTCCGGGTTCGCCGGGCAGCGGGTCCTGATCGTGGGGGGAGGAGACTCGGCCTTCGACTGGGTGGTCAACCTCACCGGCATCGCGGACTCGGTCATGCTGATTCACCGCCGGGACGGATTCCGCGCCCATGCGGCGACTATCCGGGAGGTCGAGCGGCTCCGGGCAGCGGGCAAATGCGAGGTGCGGACCTTCACCGAAGTGCAGGCGATCGAGGGCGGAGAGCGCATCGAGCGGGTCACTCTGCTCAACAACAAGACCCGGGAAGTCGAAACCCTGCCGTTCGATGCGGTGCTTCCGCAGCTGGGGTTTCATTCCGACCTGGGCGCGATCAAGGCCTGGGGCCTGGATACCCAGAAGGCCCACCTGGTGGTGAACCGGGTCATGTGCACCAATGTGCCGGGGATTTACGCCGCGGGGGACATCGCGACCTACGAAGGGAAGCTCAAACTGATCGCCACCGGCGCCGGAGAGGCCTGCACGGCGGTGAACAACGCGGTCCACTACATCGACCCCAAACGCAAGGTGGATCCGGGGCACAGCTCGGATCTCGATATCTTCGGCGACCAGCAGACCACCTAAAGCCCCACCACCGTGCTGCGCCGCTCCATGATGATCGTGTCGGCCCATCCATCGGCCCGGCGCGCGATGCGCTCGCGCCGTCCCACCACCCGGAACCCGGCGCGCTGGTGCAGCCGCACGCTCACGCTGTTGTCGGCGTGGATCGAGGAGTGGAGAGTCCAGATACCCGCCTCCTCCGACGCGGTGACCAGCGCTTCGAGCAGCATGCGGCCGGCGCCGCGGCCCTGCGCGGCGGCGGCCACGTAGATGCTCACTTCGGCGACGCCGCGATAGCAGGCCCGGGCCGAGACCGGACCCAGGGCCGCCCAGCCCACGACCTCCCCCCGATCCCTGGCCACCAGCCTGGGCGTGGCAAGATGCCCGGCATCCCACGCCTCCCACGCCGGGATGTCGGTGTCGAAGGTGGCCCGGCCGGTGGCGACGCCTTCGGCGTAAATCCGTCGGACGGCGGGCCAGTCCGCGGGGTGCATCGATTCAATGATGAGCATGGTAAGTGGCCTTCAGCCTTCAGCCTTCAGCCATCAGCAGCTGAAGGCTGACGGCTGATGCCTGATGGCTGATGGCACTCACCTTTTCCCAATCTCCACCACGAGACTGTCGATCCGGGCCAGGATCGCCGTGCCGCTCAAGTCGTGGTTGTTCGTCTGAATGGAGAAGATCCGGGTTCGGCCGTCGGGGAGCAGCACGTAGCCGGACAAGGCATTCACCCGGGAGATGGAGCCGGTTTTCGCCATGACCCTGCCTTCCACCGGTGTCCGCACCATCCGGGTCCGGATGGTCCCGCTCCGCCCCGCCACCGGGAGCGCGCTCTGAAAGGGCCCGAACCCGGGATGCCCGCGCATCCAGAGCAGCAGCCGCGCGAAGGCCCAGGGGCTCATGGTGTTGGTATGGGAGAGCCCGGAGCCGTCCCGCAGGGAAAACTGGGTCGAGTCGATGCCCACCGAGTCGATGAGAAACCGGCGCTCCAGCTCGAGGCCGGCGCGCCAGCTTCCCTCGCCTCGCACCTGCCTGGCCACCTGTTTGAGCAGCATCTCGGCGAAGAGGTTCTGGCTGGGCCCGAGGATCGGCGCCAGCCACTCCCGGAAGGGCCGCGAGCTGGTCTCGGCCAGCGGCACGCCCCGGCGCGCCTGGGCGTACCGGGCCGAATCGGTGGTCGAGGTGGTGGTGCCGGTCACGGAGATCCCGGCGTCGGCCAGCGCCTGGCGGAGGGCGGCGGCTGCGTAGCGATTGGGATCGGGGAGCGCCAGGTAGGAGGTCCGGGCCATGGCGGTCGCGGTGATGGACCCTCCCACCCAGATCCCCAAAGGACCCAGCCGTCCGGCGTCCAGGCCGGTGCCTCGCTCGGCCGAGGTCCAGGTCCGGTTCTCCAGGATGAGGTCGCCGAAATCGGGAGTGAGGGTGATCCGCCCCGGCGCTCCGGCGGCAGGACCCGGCTCCCACCGCACGTCGACGCTGTTGTCATTGAACGCGAGCCCGGTCACCGGCGCGGCGTACCACCACACCAGGTCGCCGGACTCCCAGGTCTCGTGAATCATCGTCGGCTCGAAATAGCTCCCGTCACCCACGATGTCACCGGCAATGCGCCGCACTCCCTTGGCATGAAGCGAGGCGGCCAGCTCCCGGATCCGCCGCATCGGATCGGTTTCGCAGGCCCCCGCCCGGGTGGTGTCGGCGTCGTAGCAGCGGCGACTCATGGTGGGATCGCCGCGGCCGTAGAGCACCAGGTCGCCCTGGAGCACCCCTCCTTCGAGGGGCCCGGCGCCATACACGCTGGTCGCCACCGAGCCGTCGGGCGGAAGCAGGACCGCGGCGGCGGCGCTCACCACCAGCTTGGTGTTGCTCGCCGGGATGAAGAGCCGGGTCGGATTCCGGCCGTACAGAACCTTGCCCGTGGTGTCGAGCACCACGACGCCCCAGTGGTGCCGGTCGAAGGGCGGGGCGTCGAGCAGGCGGTCGAGCCGCCGCGCCAGCGACTGGGCCCCGAGTGTGGGGGCGAGCAGGAGGGCGGCGAGGCCGGAGGGGAGCAAACGTCGCATGGTGGACTTTGGAATGGAGGAGGAGGCGGCAGAATAAGACTAGATTTGCGGCGTGCCGTCAATTGAACCCCTGGGCCGGGGCGGCCCCCGCGTGTCGAGTTGCCGCCGGGTCGCCCGGATTGCCATGATTTGTGGAGCTTGCGCAGCCGTTCCGATGATTCCCCTCGCCTCCCAGGCGGTGGAGACGGGACTGGTCATCCGCAAGCTCGATTTCTCCGGCAACCAATCGTTCCCCTCGGACATGCTGGCGGCAGCCATCGCCACCACCAATTCCAGCTTCTTCGCGACCAACGGGCTGGTGCGCTGGATCGGGCTCGGGGTGGAGCGCTACCTGAACGAGCGAACCCTCCGGGTGGACGCGGTCCGGCTCAAGACCTTCTACCAGCGAAAGGGCTTTCTCGAGGTGCAGGTCGACACCACGGTGATCCGCACCGATGAAGACGCCTATATCACCTTTCACATCGTCGAAGGAGAGCCGGTCCGGGTGGAGCGGCTCGAGATCCGGGGGATCGATACCCTGGATCGCCGCGACCGGCTGGTGCGCGACCTCGCCCTCGAGGTCGGCGATCCCTACGATCGCGACCGCCTGCTGATCAGCGCGGACACCCTGATCACCCGGCTCCAGGACCGCGGCTATCCCGAGGTCCGGGTGCTGATCGAGAAGGCCGATGTGAACCGGGAGGCCCGCACCGCCGACATCTCGATTCTGGTCGAGCCCGGCAGGCTCTCGGTGATCGGCGAGATCCACGTGCGGGGAACCAGCACCATCGATTCGAGCTTCGTGTCCTCCCTGCTGGCCACCGAGCCGGGGCGCCAGTTCAACCGGCGCGACCTGATCGAGAGCCAGCGCCAGCTCTATCGCTCCGAGCTCTTCCGCTACGCCACCGTCGAGCTGGATACCGCGCACTTCAAGCCGGGCTCGGGGACGGTGCCGCTCACGATTCAGGTGCAGGAAGGCCCCATGCACCGGGCCCGGTCGGCGGTGGGGTACGGCACCAACGACTGTTTCCGGCTGGGGGCCGGGTGGACCGCCCGCAACGCGCTGGGCCGGGGCCAGATCTTCGACGTGTCCGCCCAGGTGTCCAAGCTCGGGGTGGGCCGGCCCACTCGGGTGGCAGCGCTGGAGAAGTCCATCTGCTCCGCGCTCCAGGACGACTCGATCGGCAGCTCGAGGATGAACTACAACTTCACCACCTCGTTCCGGCGCCCGGTGTTTCTGTCCCCGGCCAATTCGCTGGCGCTGTCGCTCTTTGCCGAGCGGCGCAGCGAATTCGCGGTGTACCTCCGGGAGGAGCTCGGAGGAAGCATGACCCTGCTCCGGGAAACCGAGTCTCGCACCCCGATCTCGGCCACCTGGCGGGTGGCCTACGGATCCACCGAGGCCAACACGGTGTCGTTCTGCGCCTTCTTCAATGCCTGCACCGAAACCGACATCGCCCAGCTCCGCGAGCGCCGGGTCATCTCGACGATTTCGGCCCTGGTCCAGCGGACCAGGGTCAACTTCCCCTTGGATCCCTCCCGCGGCCTCGCGCTTTCCGGCGAGGTCACCTACAGCTCGAAGCTGATCGGCTCGTCGGAGTTTTCCCAGTTCACCCGGGTGATCGGAGATGTCGCGGTCTACCGTCCGGTGCTGGGGTCCTCGGTGCTGGCGCTCCACGCCCGGGCCGGCGTGGTGGTGGCCCCGTTCGTCACCCTGGGGGGGAGCGAAGGGAACTTCGTGCCGCCGGAGCAACGCTTCTACGCCGGCGGTCCCAACGACGTGCGCGGGTTCAACCGGAACGAGCTGGGGCCGCTGCTCTACGTCGTCCTCGAGTCGCAGCTCGACACCACCTCCGGGACGCCGGTGGTCCCGGAGGATTCGGTGCGCAACGCGGCCACCGGCGGCAACTCGCTGATCGTCGCCAACGCCGAGCTCCGGATCCCGTCTCCATTCATGGGAGACAAGCTCCGGCTGGCCCTCTTTGTCGACGCGGGCACGGTCTGGCAGCGAGGGGGTGAAGGCCAGGGCGGCTCGCCGGCGATGCGCTTCACCCCCGGGTTCGGCCTCCGGTTCCTGACCGCGCTCGGGCCGGCTCGACTCGATGTGGCCTACAATCCCCACCGGCTGCCGGCCAG
>DATCXX010000272.1:0-8514 GCA_036565615.1 Gemmatimonadales bacterium
CGGGCTCCTGGCGCTGCTGACCGAACCGGCCCTCGCGCCGGCGCGAGAGCATCTCCGGCTCGATCCGGCCAGTCGGGTGCTGGTGGTCAACACCGAGGGGGCGACCGACCCCGCGGGCTACGCCCGGATAGTGAGAGGTGAGACGTAAGAGGTGAGACGTGAGAGGTGAGACGTAAGACGTGAGACGTGAGAGGTGAGACGTGAGATGGAGGTGCTTGTCCGTCTTACCTCTCACGTCTCACCAGGTAAACCACATTTCCAGGAGTAAGACCATGCTGCTCCCCCCCATCAACCTGAAGGCCTGGATCGAAGAGCACCGGTCCCTGCTCAAGCCCCCGGTCGGCAACAAGATGATCTGGCAGGACTCCGAGTTCATGGTCATGGCCGTGGGCGGGCCGAACCAGCGCAAGGACTTCCACGTCGAGGACGGGGAAGAGTTCTTCTTCCAGGTCGAGGGCGACATCGTCCTGCGGATCATCGAGAACGGGAAGCTGCGGGAGATTCCGATCCGGGAGGGCGAGATGTTCCTGCTGCCGCCCAACATTCCCCACTCGCCCCAGCGCCCCGCCAACACGGTGGGCCTGGTGATCGAGCGGCGGCGGGCGGAGGAGGAGCGGGATCACCTCCGCTGGTTCTGCGAGAACTGCGGCGAGATGCTGTACGACGCCAACTTCCAGCTGGTGGATCTCGGGAAGCAGCTCAAACCGATCATCGAGGAGTTCTGGGCCGATGAAAAGCTGCGCACCTGCAAGAAGTGCGGCCATGTGATGGCGGTGCCGGCGCCGGCGGCTCCCGCCGCCAAGTAGTGCTCGCGATCGACCTGCACACCCACATCCTCCCCGAGTCGTGGCCCGACCTCACGGCCCGCTACGGCGCGGGCCGCTGGGTCTCGCTCGAGCATCACGCGCCCTGCCGGGCCCGGGTGGTCGTGGGCGGCAAGGTCTTCCGTGAAATCGGGGACAACTGCTGGTCTCCGGCCCGCCGCCTCGAGGAGTGCGACCGGGACGGGGTGCGGGTCCAGGTGCTCTCCACCGTCCCGGTGATGTTCAGCTACTGGGCCGCGCCGGAGCACGGCTATGACTGGTCCCGCTTCCTGAACGATCACCTCGCCGGCGTGGTGCAGTCCCACCCCCGGCGGTTCATCGGTCTGGGCACCATCCCGCTGCAGGCCCCCGAGCTGGCGGTGCGCGAGCTGACCCGCTGCGTCCGCGATCTCGGACTGGCCGGGGTCCAGATCGGGACCCACGTGGGCGACTGGAACCTGGATCATCCCGGGCTCTTCCCGGTATTCGAGGCCGCGGAGCGTCTGGGCGCCGCGGTGTTCGTTCATCCCTGGGACATGCTGGCCCCGGAGCGGATGGCCAAGTACTGGCTGCGCTGGCTGGTGGGGATGCCGGCCGAAACGGCGCTGGCCATGTGCTCGGTGATCTTCGGTGGCGTGCTGGAGCGGCTGCCCCGCCTCCGGATCGGGTTCGCCCATGGCGGGGGCGCCTTCCCGGGAACCTACGGCAGAATTGCCCATGGCTTCGAAGCCCGGCCCGATCTGGTCGCGGTGGACAACCCCCATCCCCCGGCCAAATACCTGAGTCGGATCTACGTGGATTCCCTGACCCATGACGCCGAAGCCCTCCGCCTCCTGCTCCGGTTGCATGGGCCCGAACGCATCGCCCTGGGCAGCGACTACCCGTTTCCGCTGGGGGAATCGCCTCCCGGACGCCTGATCGCCGGCATGGCCGATCTGGATCCGCCGACCCGGGCCCGGCTGCTTCACGGAACCGCGCTCGAGTTCCTGTCGCGCAGCCTGGCGGAGTTCGAGTGAAGCCGGCCTTCCCCGCCGAAGCCCGCCAGGAACGCTGGGCCCTGGATGCGGACGCCCGCGATCCGCTGGCCTGGTGCCGGGAGGGGTTCGAGCTGCCGGTCGACGCCGGGGGAGAGCCGCTGCTCTATCTCTGCGGCAACTCCCTGGGGCTCATGCCGCGCGAGGCGCGAAGCCTGGTGCTGGGCGAGCTCGACGCCTGGGCCAGGCGGGGCGTCGAGGGACACATGGACGGTCCCCGGCCGTGGTACAGCTACCATGAGCCGCTGCTGGCCCCGATGGCCCGGCTGGTCGGAGCCCACCCGGCGGAGATCGCGGTGATGAACTCGCTCACCGTCAATCTCCACCTGATGCTGACATCCTTCTACCGGCCCGATCCGGGCCGGTGGAAGATCCTCATGGAGGAGTCGGCATTCCCCTCGGATACCTACGCGGTGACGTCTCATCTGGCCTCCCGCGGGCTCGATCCGGCGGAGGGGCTGGTGCTGGCGCGGCCCCGCGCCGGAGAAGCGCTGTTGCGGATCGAGGATATCGAGCAGCTGCTGGCGCGGCGGGGCGGAGAGATCGCGCTGGTGTTTCTCCCGGGGGTGCAGTACTTCACCGGCCAGCTTCTGGACATGTGGCGGATCACCCGGGCCGCCCATGCCGCGGGAGCGCTGGCGGGATTCGACCTGGCGCACGCCGCCGGCAACGCGGTGCTCCATCTCCACGAATGGGAGGTGGATTTCGCGGTCTGGTGCTCCTACAAGTACCTCAACGCGGGTCCCGGCGCAGTGGCCGGCTGCTTCGTGCACCAGCGGCACGGAGACGACCCCGCGATTCCCCGGCTGGCCGGGTGGTGGGGCAATGATCCGGCGACCCGGTTCCGGATGCACCTCAACGAACGGTTCGTGCCGGTACCCGGCGCCGCCGGCTGGCAGCTCAGCAATCCCCCCATCCTTTCGATGGCGCCGCTGGCCGCCTCGCTCGCGACCTTCGACCGGGCGGGGATGCCGGCGCTCCGGGAAAAGTCCGAACAGCTCACCGGGTATCTGGAGTTCCTGGTAGCCGGCCTGGATCAGGGCCGGATTCGCCAGGTCACTTCCACCGACTCGAAGGAGCGCGGCTGCCAGCTCTCGTTCCAGGTGCCGGAGCGGGCCCGGGAGCTCTTCAACGAGCTGCGGCGCCGCGGCATTGTGGGAGACTTTCGCGCTCCGGACATGATCCGGCTGAGCCCGGTGCCCCTGTACAACACTTTCCACGAGCTCTGGCGAGCCGGACAGGCTCTGGAGGAGCTGTTGCGCGTCCCATGAACGAATTCGTGATCGTGGGGGCGGGGCTGGGCGGGTCCCTGATGGCCACGCTGCTGGGCCGCTCGGGGCACCTGGTGGAGCTGCTGGAGCGGCGGCCCGACCCCCGCTCGGGACCGGTCGAGGCGGGACGCTCGATCAACCTGGCGATCTCCACCCGGGGACTCCATGCCCTCGAGGAAATCGGGCTCCGGGAGCAGGTGCTTGGGATGGCTATTCCGCTGCATGGCCGGATGATCCATCCGGTGCGGGGACCGCTGGCCTTCCAGCCCTACGGGACCCATGGCCAGGCCATCAACTCGGTCTCCCGACTGGGGCTGAACCAGGCGCTGCTGGGCGCGGCCGAAGCGACCGGGAGGGTCCGGCTGCGCTTCCTCCGACGCTGCGTCGACCTGGACGCCGAATCGGGCGAGGTGCTGACCGTGGACGCGCGCAACGGCCTCGGCGAGGAGCGGCACCCCGGGACCGTGATCGGCGCCGACGGGGCCTGGTCCGCGGTCCGCGGCCATCTCCAGAAGCGGGAACGCCACGATTTTTCCCAGACCTACCTGACCCACGGGTACAAGGAGCTCCGGATCCCTCCCGGCGAGGACGGCGCGCACCGGCTGGAGCGGCACGCGCTGCACATCTGGCCGCGCGGGGGCTACATGATGATGGCGATGGCCAATGTCGACGGCTCCTTTACCGTCACGCTGTATCTCGCATTCGAAGGGCCCGAGAGCTTCCACTGGCTCCGTACTCCCGAGGACGTCTCCCGGTTCTTTGCCCGGACCTTTCCCGACGCGGTGCCGCTGCTTCCCGATCTCCACAGAGATTTCTTCGCCAATCCGACCGGCTCCCTGGTCACCATCCGGACCCGACCCTGGCACCATGAGGGGTCGGTCGCCCTGCTGGGCGACGCGGCCCATGCCATCGTGCCGTTCTTCGGGCAGGGCGCCAACGCCGCGTTCGAGGACTGCCTGGCGCTTTCCGGCGCGCTGACCCGGTATTCCGGCGATTGCGCCCGGGCTTTCCCGGCGTACGAGGCGGACCGGCGGCCCCATGCCGACGCGATCGCCGATCTCGCGATCGCCAATTTCCACGAGATGCGGGACAAGGTCGCCTCGCCGCTCTTCCGGCTCGAGAAGCGGGCCGAGGTGCTGCTGCACCGGCTGTTTCCCGACTGGTTCGTGCCGCTCTACACCATGATCTCGTTCAGCCGGATTCCTTACGCCGAGGCGCGCGACCGCGCGGCCCGGCAGAGCCGCACGATCAGGGTGATCGGGCTCGGCCTGCTGCTGCTGGTCCTGTTCGTCTCCTGGCTCGCGATCCGCTAAGATGCCGGTAGACGGGGCTGGTCCCGTTGACCGTTGACCGTTGACCGTTGACGCAGTCGAGCTTTCATGACGCTGACCTACAGCAGCTACCTCAGCCTCCCGGCGCTTCTCGAGCTGCAACGGCCGCGCTCCGAGCCGCCGGAGCACGACGAGATGCTGTTCATCGTCATCCACCAGGTGTTCGAGCTCTGGTTCAAGCTCCTGCTGCACGAAACCGAGAAGGTCGGGCGGGACTTTGCCGGCAACGACCTCTACGGCGCCGTGGCCACCTGGAAGCGGATGCGGACCATCCTCAAGACTCTGGTCGGACAGATCGACATTCTGGAAACCATGACCCCCCTGTCGTTCTCCTCGTTCCGGGACCGGCTGGACACGGCGTCGGGCTTCCAGTCGTTCCAGTTCCGGGAGGTCGAGTTCGCGCTGGGGTACAAGCGGCCCCAGGTGACCGGCGCCGTGCCCGACCGGGAGGGGCAGCGGGAGGCGGTGGAGCGGCGGCTCCGGGAGCCTTCGGTCATGGATCACTTCTATCGTTTCCTGGCCCAGCGGGGACTCAAGGTTCCGGCCGAGCTGCTGGCCAAGGACGTGACCCTGCCGACCCAGGCGAGCGAGCCGCTCCAGGAAGAGCTGCTCCGAGCCTACCAGGACCAGCCCGAGCTGGTCATCCTGTTCGAGCTGATGACCGATTTCGACGAAGGGCTTCAGGAGTGGCGCTACCGGCACATCAAGCTGGTGGAGCGCACCATCGGGGCCAAGAAGGGCACCGGCGGATCGCTGGGCGTGGAGTTCTTGAAGCAATCGCTCTGGAAGCCCCTGTTTCCGGATTTGTGGGCGATCAGGCATCGTATGTAGCCATCGGCCATCAGCCATCAGCCCTCAGTCGCTGAAGGCTGCAGGCTGAGGGCTGACGCCCAGGGAGCCGCCATGATCATCGATATCTCGCCACCCCTTAACGGCTCCCTGGGCGTCTGGCCCGGCGATACACCGCTGGCGCGCGAGGTGCTGCTCGAGATTGCGCGCGGCGCGAGCGTCACCCTGTCCACGCTGCGCGCCACGGTGCACCTGGGAGCCCACGCCGATGCCCCGAGCCATTACGAGCACGGGGCGCCGGACATCGCCAGCCGCTCCCTGACCTATTATGTCGGCGAGTGTGAAGTGATGCGGGTGCCGGTCGAGCGGGGTGGGGTGATCACCCCGGCCATGCTGCCCCGGGAGCCCTCCTCTCCCCGGGTCCTGTTTGCGACGGGAACCTTCCCCGATCCCCGCGCGTTCAACGAGGACTTCGCGGCGCTCTCGCCGGCCCTGGTGGATCACCTCCATGCCGCCGGTGCGATCCTGGCCGGCATCGACACCCCCAGCGTCGACCCCTGTGCGTCCAAGGAGCTGGCCGCGCACCGGCGCTTTCTGGCCCACGATATGGCGATCCTGGAGGGGCTGGTGCTGGACCAGGTGGCCGAGGGGCACTACGAGCTGATTGCCCTGCCACTCCGCCTCGAGGGGTTCGATGCCAGCCCGGTGCGGGCGGTGCTCAGGCGGTTGCGATGACCTTGAGCTCGATCGCTATGGGGGTGGGCAGCCGGCTCACTTCCACCGTGGTGCGGGTAGGCCGGTCGGTCGCGAACGCCTCGGCGTAGAGCCGGTTCATCGCGGCAAAATCGTCCATGTTGGTAAGGAAGACCGTCACATCCACGATCCGGTCCCAGGAGGAGCCGGCATCCTCCAGAATGACCCGTACGTTCTCGAAGACCTGGCGGCACTGCAGATCGAAATCATAGCTGACCACGCTGCCATCGAGCGCCAGGGTAACCCCGGGTACGTCCTTCTGCCCCCGTACCCGCGGTCCGATCCCGGAGAGAAACAGCAGCCCCCCGGCCCGCCGAAAATGGGGATAGGGGCCGACCGGTTCGGGAGCGCGGGAGCTGGTGTCGGTTGGGCTCATGCTTCGGTCAGCCGATCTCCGCCCAGGGCCTGCCCGGGTGGGGCCAGGGGAATCTCGCCGGATGAAAGAGATGGGCGAGCAGCTCTACTCCTTCGCCCACTCGCGGTCCCGGACGCGCGAAGTAGGCGTTGGCGTCCACGGCATAGACCGTGGCATTGCTGACGCTCGGCAAGTCGCCCCCGAGCTCCGTCGCGCGGGCGAGCCCATACCCGCACGGCGCTACCACGATGATCTCCGGCGCCGTCTCCAGCACGTCTTCCCAGTTGATGCGCTCGGAGTCGGCTTCGGGCTTGCCAAGGCGATCCTCTCCGCCCGCCCGGGCGATCATCTCCGGCACCCAATGCCCGGCACAGAACAGCGGATCGATCCATTCCAGAAAGACCACCCGCCGAACGGGCCGGCCGGCCAGCACCTTCGCCACCCGGGCGATCCGCTGGGTGTTTTCGGCGACCAGCGCCTCCGCGGCCGGACGCCTCCCGATGGCATCTCCCACTTCCAGAATGTTCTCATGGATCTGCGCGATGCTCCGTGGAGTCAGCCGGATGACGCGCGGGGTGCCGGGCAGCTCGCGGAGCGCGCGACTCAGCTCGTTTCCCGACGGCGCGCAGACCTGACAGAGGTCCTGGGTCAGGATGACGTCGGGAGAAAGCTCCCGCAGCAGCGCCTCGTCTACCTCGTACAGACTCGCTCCGCTCTTCAGGCGCTCGCTGACCGCGCGATCCACTTCCTCCGGACCGAGGCCTTCGAGTCGCAGCGCGGGCCGGCTCACCACCGGGACCCGGGCGACTTCCGCCGGATAGTCGCATTCGTGCGAACGGCCGAGCAGGTCCGCGCCGGCGCCGAGGGCGTGGACGATCTCGGTGCCGGCGGGGAGAAACGAGACGATCCTCACAGCTTCACGCACACGTTCTTCGCCTCGGTGAAGAACCGGATCGCCTCCTCGCCGCCTTCCCGTCCCACGCCGCTCTGCTTCATCCCGCCGAAAGGCACCCGGAGATCGCGGAGCAGCCAGGTGTTGACCCACACCGTGCCGCAGTCGATCCGGGCCGCCACCCGGTGGGCCCGGGCAAGGTCACGGGTCCAGAGCGAGGCGGCCAGTCCATACGGGCTGTCGTTGGCCATCGCGATCGCCTCGTCCTCGTTTCGAAAGGACGTGATCGTCACCACCGGCCCGAAGATCTCCTCCTGGTTGACCCGGCATCCCATCGGCAGCCCGGCAATCACGGTGGGCTCCAGGAAGAATCCGTCCCGGCACCGCTCCGGGAGCCTTCCGGGTCGGCCTCCGCCGGTCAGGACGGTTCCTCCTTCGGTGCGGGCCAGCGCCAGATACGATTCGATCTTTTCGCGATGCCCGGCCGACACCACGGCGCCGATCTCGGTCTGCTGGTCGAGGGGATCCCCGACCCGGAGCGCCTGGGCGCCGGCCACCACACCCGCCAGCACCTGCTGATAGATCGGCTCCTCGACCAGGATGCGGGAGCCGCACAGACAGATCTGCCCCTGGTTGGTGAAGGCCGAGCGCAGCACCCCGGCGATTGCCTCGGCGGGGTCCGCGTCTCCGAACACTAGCGCGGGATTCTTGCCACCCATTTCCAGGGTCAGCTTCTTGAACGCAGGCGCCGCGCGCTGTGCGATGGAGGCGCCGGTCGCGGTGCCGCCGGTGAAGGAGATGGTGCCGACGCCAGGATGGGCCACCAGGGCGGCGCCCGCCTCGGAGCCCAGTCCGTGGACGATGTTGAGCACCCCGGGGGGAAGGCCCGCCTCGATGCACAGCTCGGCCAGCAGCGCGGCGGTGATCGGGGTGAGCTCGGACGGCTTGGCCACCGCGGTGTTTCCGGTGGCGAGGGCCGGCGCGACCTTCCAGGAGAGCAGGTAGAGCGGAAGGTTCCAGGGCGAGATCAGCCCCGCGACCCCTCGGGGCTGGCGGAGGGTGTAATTGAGGGCCAGCGAATCGGTGACGTGAGCGTCGGTGCTGGTGTGCAGCACCGCGGTCGCGAAGAAGCGGAAATTGGCCGAGGCGCGAGGAATATCCAGGCTGGTCGCGAGCGCGAGCGGTTTCCCGGTGTCGGAGGACTCCGCCCGGGCCAGCTCGGGGAGCCGGGCGTCAATGAGATCGGCGATCCGGAGGAGGATGCGGGAGCGCTCTCCGGCGCGAAG
>DATCXX010000291.1:0-2652 GCA_036565615.1 Gemmatimonadales bacterium
GCCGCTCCGAGCATCGAGCGGAAGGCGCCAACGGCACCGCGGAGGTGGCCGCCTGCTGGAAGGCGCTGGATGAGCAGGCGGCCCGCCTCAAGCGAAAGTTCCCGCTCGATGCCGCGGCGAGCACCGCCCTGCGCCGCGACCTCAAGGAGCGGGTCCTCGCCCTTCACGCCGGCGAGGTCGAGGCGCTCGACACGCTGAGGCGCTGGCTCTGAGCGCGCCCGGGGCGCGCGAGGGCGGCCTCGCTCCGTTCGGCTTTCTCTGGGCGTTCGCATTGCTCTCCCACCAGATGGCCTATGGGGTCGCCCGCGCGTCGCTCCTGGACGCCGGGCTGACCCTCGCCGCCCTGGCCGTGATGCTGCTGCCCGCGCCGCCGCTGCTCGGGCTCCTGGCCGCTCTGCACGTGGCGACCGTGGTGCAGCATCTGCCCGCGGTGTACAACCACTGGTTCTTCGGCGGCCTGGTTTCCCTCGCGCTGCTCCTGGCCTCTCTGGGGGCGTGGTGGCGCGGGCAAGGAAGCTGGGGCCGCGCCGGCGACCTGCTCCCGGCCGCCTTCGCGCCCGCGGCGCGCTGGAGCCTGCTCCTGCTGTATTTCCTGAGCGGGCTCCACAAGTTGAACGCCGATTTCTTCGATCCGGCGGTGAGCTGCGCGTCGGTCCTGTACCGGGGCCTCCGGGCCGGGCTCCCGGTGCTCCCCGACGGGCCGGTCATGGGTCCCCTCGCCATCGGCATCACCGTGCTCCTCGAGCTGGGACTGCCGCTGCTGCTGCTGGTGCCCCGGACCCGGCGGATCGCGGTGGTGGCCGGAATCTGCTTTCACGTCCTCATGGCCGCGGCGGGATACCCCCGGTTCAGTGCGACCGGACTTGCCCTGCTGGTGCTCTTCCTCCCCTCCCTGCCCCGGCCCGGCCCGGCGTTCCGGGCCGCGGCAGTGGCGGCGCTTCTGGCGGCCTCGATGCTGGTCCCGGCGCAGCGGGACGCCCTCTTCGTCTGGGCGACGCTCGGATTGTGTGGCGGGGTGCTGGCGCTCTGCTTCGTGCCGGCCGGAGATGACCGGGAGGGGGCGGTGTCGCTGCGGCCCGCCCTGCCCGCGCTGCTCGGACCGTCGCTGATTCTGTTCGCGGGGCTGACGCCCTACCTCGGTCTCGGCACCGACCGGGCGCTGTCGATGTACAGCAACCTCCGGACCGAGGGGGGACGATCGAATCACTTCCTGATCCCGGCGGGATTGCAGATGGCTTCGTTTCAGCGCGACCTGGTCGCGGTGCTCGGGTCGAGTGCCGCGCCCCTGGCCCGGCTCGCGGCCGACCGGATGCTCATTCCCTGGGCCGAGCTTCGGGCCCGCCTCACCGAGGCGACCATCTCGTCCGGCAGGGTGTCGCTCACCTACCTCCGGAACGGGCGGCGCTACGAGGTGGGCTCGGCGGCTACGGACTCCGCGCTCGCGCTGCCGGTTTCCCGCCTGCCGCGCAAATTCATTCGCTTTCGCGCGGTGGAGGCGGAGGGGCCGCGGCGATGCTCGGTCTGAGTCAGGGAATCGCCTTGAGACGCTCCCGCTCCCGCTCGACGTACCACTCCGCCTCCCGCAGCAGTCCCTGGGCGTCGAACAGGATCCCGTCCTTGATGGTCCAGGCGACCCCGCCGTGTTTCCACTGCTCCTCCCGGGGAACCAGCCCGGCAACGCCGTAGCCCCGCCCGTACATCACCTTGAAGTTGTCGATTGGATTGCCGTTGACGACCGCGAGGTCGGCCCGGCAGCCCACCCGAATGCCGCAATGCTGCTCCATGCCGAGCACCCGGTAGGCGTTGGTGGTCGCCACCCTGATGACGTCGAGGGGGTGGATGCCGGACTCCTGGAGCAGCTCCAGCTCCCGCACCAGCGCCACGCCCCCGATTCCGCCTTCGTCGCTGCCCGCGGTCAGCAGGCCTCCCCGCTCGTGAAAGATCTTCACCCATTTCATCCAGATCTGGAAATTGCGTTTCCAGTTGATCTCGTCCGAGGTTTTCCATTCCCGCTTGAAGGCGCCGTGGACGGTGGTGTCGGGCCCGGCGGCGACTTCGGAGGGATGCATCAGGGTCGCCTTGACCGGGAGCCCGACGTTCCGCCAGACGTCCCGGTTGTCCTCGTACACCACCATGGTCGGATCCCAGTTGGTCCCGTTGGCGATCATCTTGTCGATCACCCCGGAGAGCCGCTCGGGCTGCTTGTCGGCCTCCGACCAGAGCAGACCGGCGTACCGGAAGCGGTCGAGCTCGTCCCAGTAGTTGTAGTCGGTGGGAAAATTCTGGGATCCGGTGAGGGCGGCATCGGGAATGCCGTACCAGTGCTCGATACTGCGGACTCCGGCATCGGAAGCGACGGCGGCATCGGTCTCGGAGACCTTGAGGTCGGTCATGGTGAACATGCCGAGCTTGCCGGCCTCGTCGGCGATGGCCCGCAGGACATCGGGGTAGTGCCCCGGGCTCTTGGAGACCTTCACGCAGTCGGCGCCCAGCGCCTTGAACTCGCGGACCATGACCCGCGCCTTGTCGGGCGTGTTCCCCACATCCCAGCGGCGCAGCGGCAGCGGCCACCGCTGGCAGAGCACCAGGCGCGGGGCCACCAGCTGATTGGCCTCGGCCCGCCGGCGGTGGTCGGTGAGCACCGTGAGCCCG
>DATCXX010000083.1:0-2947 GCA_036565615.1 Gemmatimonadales bacterium
GGAAGCGGCGCCGGGCATCGTGCTGGTCAGCGCCGAGCGGGACGGGGGCCGTTGGAAATTCCGCGGACTCCGTGATCCGATGGCGGCGGACCCCATCGCGCTGCTCGCCGGTCTCGGGAAGGATCCCTCCCGCATCGAAGCAACCTGGGAGACGTACCTTTCCATGGAGCCGGAGCTGATTCTGGCCCGGGCCCGCCGAGGTCTGGCGGCTCCGGCGACGGTCGAGCTCACGTTGTCGGGAGACACCCTGGCCGCCCGAGGCACTGCCCCACTACCATGGGTAGCGGCCAGCGCATCGCTGGGGGTGCCGCCCGGGGTCACCCATCTCGACCTCTCCGGGGTGAGCCCGCTGCTGCCCGACGGGCTGGCTAGACTGGAGCGCAGCATCGAGGGGAATCGGGTGCTTTTTCCGGCCGGGTCCGCGGCGCTGGGCCCGGGATCGGGAGACGGTCTCCGCGCCCTGGTCGACGCCTTCCGCGGGCTGGCCGCCGGAGTGGCGGAGATGGGGTACCGGGTGAACCTCGAGCTGATCGGCCGGGCCGATACGACCGGGACGGAGTCAGGCAACCAGACCCTGAGCCGGATGCGGGTGGAGGCGGTCCGGGCCCGCCTGGTGTCGCTCGGGCTTCCCGCCGACGGGCTCAACGCGACCGGCATCGGCACCTCGCGGCCGCTGCCCGCCCCCGACGAAGCGGAGCGCGCCCGGATCAACCGCAGCGTCTCATTCATCGTCCACCTGCAACCGGCGGCCCGCCAATCAAACGGAGCGCGATGATTCAGAAGAAGATCTGCATGGTGGGCGTCTTCGGCACCGGCAAGACCTGCCTGGTGCAGCAATTCGTGCACTCCCGCTTCTCGGTGAAGTACCACAGCACCGTCGGCGTGAAGATCGACCGCAAGGTGGTGCCGGTGGAGGACGGCGAAGTGACCCTGCTGCTCTGGGACCTGGCGGGGCGGGACGGCCATGGCGACATCACGGTGAGCTATCTCCGCGGGGCCCACGGAGTGCTCTACGTGGTGGACGGGACCCGGCGGGAGACCTTCGACCAGGTGTTCGAGTTGCGGGACATCGTGGAGAA
This sequence comes from Gemmatimonadales bacterium, assembly GCA_036565615.1. Lineage (GTDB taxonomy): Bacteria > Gemmatimonadota > Gemmatimonadetes > Gemmatimonadales > GWC2-71-9 > JABFSM01. The sequence continues at coordinate 1,080 of DATCXX010000083.1, forward strand.
GGCGGTCGGCCCGCTCCCCTCGGCGGTGGCGCTCAACAAGTCCGATCTCACCGAGGAGTGGAAGCTCGGGAAGGCCGACGACAAGGCCCTCGCCGCGAGATCCTGGCACCAGTTCACCACCAGCGCCAAGACCGGAGCCGGGGTCGAGGCGGCGTTCGCCTGGATCGCCCGCGAGGCCGTCCGGCAGGGGAGCGCGCCCTCATGAGCGTGGACGCGTTTGGCCTGACCGATACCGGCAAGGTGCGGGAGAACAACGAGGACCACTTCGTCATCGCGACGCTGCGGAAGGCGGTGGACCTGGGTCAGACCAGCCTGGAGAACGGGCTGCTGGCCGGCCGGGTGCGGGAGTCGGCGGCCCGGCTGTTCGTGGTGGCCGATGGCGTCGGCGGGCACACCGGGGGAGAGCTGGCCAGCGGCGCCGCGGTGCAATGCCTGCTGGAATACGTGGCCCAGGCCGCCGGGTGCTTTCACGATCTCGGCGTGGACCAGGAGAACGAGTTTCTGGAGCGGCTGGAGGCGGGAATCCAGCGGGCTCACGAGCGGATTCAGCGGGAGCTGGGCGCCGGCGGCGAGGCCCCGTCCACCACGCTCACCCTCGCCGCGCTGGTGGGGCTCCGGGCCTACCTGGTGCATGTGGGAGACAGCCGCGCCTACTACCTCACCCGGGGCCGGCTGCGGCAGCTCACCCGGGACCAGACCATGGGGGAGTACCTGCTCGACGCCGGCGCCTGGACCGAGGAGACCGCGGCCCGAGCCCGCACCGCGGGCAACCTGATCTCCACCGTGGGCGGGTCCGAGATGACCCCCTCCATCGGGCTGGTGGACCTGATGCCTGGGGACGTCCTGCTGCTTTGCACCGATGGGCTGACCAAGCACGTCGCCGACCCGCAGATCGCGGAGGTGCTGGGGAAGAACCGCTCCGCCAGCGAGAGTGCGCGGGAGCTGATGGACCTGGCGCTTGCCGCGGGCGGGACGGACAACATCACGGTGATCGTCGCGAAGCTCGGAGAGTAGACAACAGGCAATGGGCGATGGGCAATGGGCAATGTCTATTGCCTATTCCCCATTGCCTTTTCAACCGGGGTTGTCAGATCGTCGGGTTCGAGCGGCCGGAACGCGAGGTCGATCGCGAGATACACCAGCTTGGAATGGGGGAAGGGCGCCATCGGGGTGAGGATGGCGAGGATCGCGCAGCCGATCCCGAGTGCGCCCCAGGGGACCGCGGGCCAGGTGAGCAGCATCCCGCCGACGAACGCTGCCGCAAAAATGCCTTCGGTCAGGAACAGATTCACCGTGTAGCTCCCGATCCAGTATCCCGGCTCGTCGCGATCCATGTGGAGTCCGCAGCCGGGACACGAGGGAGCGACGGTGAACCAGCTCAGCAGGACGGGACCGCCGCCGCAGACCGGACAGCGAAGCCGGAGCGCACGGGTGAGCAGCGCTCTGGGTCCGGGCAGCGGGAGCGAATCGGCGGCGTCAGCGACCCGCGCTGTCGGCTTTGACGGGGGCGAGGACATAGACGAGGTAGTCCGCCCGCTTCCGTTCCTCTTTGGAGGGCTTGAGCCGGTCCAGGTCGGCGACCGGGACCGCGGTCACCACCAGGACTTCGGCGTCTCCCGCCCGCTGGCGGGCCCGGTCCACGGTGCCGAGCCGGAAATCGGTGTGGAAAGCGCCGTTGTAGTGCACCACCAGGCGGCCGGGAGTCCAGGATCGTGCCACGGACTCTCCCATGGTCTCGTCCTTGATGCACTGGGCCTGGTAGATGCGGAGCAGGCGGGCGGCGGCGGAGTCGGCGCCGCCCGACCCGGGCTGGTGGCTGCCCATGTCACCCATCACCTCGCGAAACTTCTCGAAGTACCGGTCTTCGG
>DATCXX010000323.1:0-2651 GCA_036565615.1 Gemmatimonadales bacterium
GCCGGGGTCTGCATGGCAGCTGGCCTCAGATGGGTGTTCCGGCCGGCCTCCTGCTCAGCACCGGGATCTTCGCCCTGCTCTCCTCCCGGCTTCCCGAGGCGGAGTTCCTCTCCTGGGGGTGGCGGGTGCCGTTTCTGCTCAGCACGCTGCTGATCGGCATCGGCATGTTCGTCCGGCTGCGGCTGCTGGAAACGCCCTCGTTTACCCAGGAGCTGGCCCGGCAGGCTCCTCCCACCGCACCGCTCCTCGAGGTCTTCCGGCTGCATCCCCGCGAAGTGATGGTGGGAATGGGGATGCGGTTCGCCCAGAACGTGCTGTTCTACATTTTCACCGTGTTCGTGCTGAGCTACGGGGAAAAGACCCTGGGGTACTCCAAGGCCACCATGCTGGCGGGCGTGGCGACCGGCGCCACGGTCGGGCTGATCTCGATTCCGCTGTTCGCGGCCCTGTCGGACCGTTGGGGCCGGCGACCGGTCTATCTGCTGGGAGCGGTGCTCTCCCTGCTCTATGCCTTTCCGTTCTTCTGGCTCCTGGGGCGGGGGCCGGGCTTCGTCGCGCTGGCGATCGTGCTGGGATTGAACGTGGGGCAGGATATGATGTACGGGCCCCAGGCGGCCTACTTCGCCGAGCTGTTCTCGACCCGGGTCCGCTACAGCGGAGCCTCGCTGATCTACCAGCTCACCTCGGTGTTTTCGGGAGGACTGGCGCCGTTCATCGCGACGCTGCTGCTGGCGCGCTACGGAGCCGATGCGGTCGCGGCCTACATGGCGGGGTCCTGCGCGCTCACCGTGGTGGCGACCCTGGCGGCGCCGGAGACGCACCGGGTTGATCTCGACAAATAGCCATCAGCCATCAGCCATCAGTACCCCAACCCCTGACCCCCAACCCCTAACCTCAGTATCCCTGATTCAGCTCCTGCAGCAGCGCGTAGAGGGTCACCGCGCCGACGATGCCCAATCCGATCAGCAAGGTCCGCCCGAAGCTCTTCTTTCGCACCGCGATGGTTTCGACCTGGCTCAGCGGCATCACCAGCCGGGCGATGGCGCGCTCGGTGGGATGGCCGACGATGCTGTCTCCCTGCAGTGCGGGATCCCAGATTTCGACCTTGCTCTTGTCGGCGCGAGTCACCCGGACCGCCTCGATCCCGGGGTCCCTGAGGAGCTCTCGGGGTGCGACCGTCTGAGTCTGCCAGGCCAGACACCCGCTCGATGAGACCGCGATCCACGCCGCCAGGGCGAATCGTACCGGTACTGCCCGCATTGCATCCTCCAGGGTTCGCCCGCGACCAGTCACTCCGAAGGCTACCACGAGGGGAGGTTGTCCCACAACACCCGTGCCGCCGCCTCCGCCGCGCGGGCCCGCTCGGGATCCCCGAGGGTGCTCCACGCGTCGGCCTGGCGGCGGAGCGAGGGCGCGAGGAAGGGGAGCTCGAAGGGGCTTCGCTGGGCGATGGCGCCCCACCATCGCAGGGCCTCGGGGACCCGTCCCGCGGCAAACAGCAGCTCGGCCCGCAGGAATCGTTCGAAGGTTCCGGCGTAGAAGGGGGAGGCGACCGCGAACTGGAACCAGACATCGAGGCGGCCCTGCTCCAGAACGGCGAGGGCGGCAACCGGATCGCCTCGCGCCGTGAGGATCTCCGCATCGAGGGTCCGGGACAGGTGCTGCAGCAGAGCCGAGGCGCCGGACGGGACCGGCTCTTCCGCCAGCGCCTCGGCATCGAGCACCGCCTGATCGAGGTCTCCGAGCCGGACCGCCAGGATTCCGGTCAGGAAGAGCCGAAGATGGGACAGGATGGGATTGTGAAATACCAGCGGCACTGCCACCGCCGGACGTGCCCGAGCGGGATCCCAGGCCACCAGCTCTTCCCGCATCGCGGCCCGATCTCCCGGTGACAGTGGGAGGAAAGGCAGCGTGGCGAAGAGGCCCCGAGTGGTAAGCCCCCACGCGGGATCGAGCCGTTCCGCCTCGCGCAGGCGGTCGAAGGCTTCGACGGTTCGGCCCCGGGCCAGATCCAGGTGGGCGAGGGTGCCGAGTCCGAAGGCGCGGAACTCCTCGGACCGCGCCGCGGCAAACAGCCCCCGGCCCAGCCGTTCGGCGCCGTCCGGATTGCCGGCGTAGAGGGCCACATCCGAGAAGGCCCGGGCAATCACCAGTCCCCGCGCCGAGACCAGCACCCGCACCGCCTCGGCCTGGCCCGGCTCATCGTCGTGGGCAAAGGCGCGCAGAGCCCGCAGCCCGGGCGCCTGATCGCTGGCGCCGCTCTGCGACAGGGCGCGTTCCACCAGCGCGTCGAGGTCATCCCTCCGGCCCTCCAGCGCGGCAATGCGGGCCAGCTGGATGACCGCTCCCTGATGCGCGGGGTCGAGCGCCCGGGCCCGCTCGAAGGGCTCCCGCGCTTCGGTCACGCTCTTGCCCCGGTACGGATTGCTGTGGAAGAGCACATCGCCCAGCAGAAACCATCCTTCCAGACTCTCCGGCCACGCGGTGACGATGGCGGCGTAGCGCCGCTCGGCTTCGGCGCTCTGCCCGGTGATCCAGGCGTGCTGGGCTTCGAGCAGGAGGCGATCATGCTCGGTCAGGCGCTCGCGGCGGCGGTGGGCCTCCTCCGACGCGGCCCGGGCCGGCTCGATCAGCGCGACGGCAGCCAGCGC
>DATCXX010000332.1:0-10121 GCA_036565615.1 Gemmatimonadales bacterium
CCCGCCGCAGGTTCACGAAGGGCACCAGGACCTGGCGATTGTCCATCAGGCCGGGCAGCCGGGCCACCTCGCCGGTGGCCGCGTGCACCGAGCGCAGGACGATGCCGGCGGACTGCAGGGTCCCCGCCGCCAGGACCAGCCGCTCGACCGGAATCTCCCGTACCGATCCATCGTCCAGTGACGCCGCCACGATGGCGGTGACCCGGCGCTCGGCATCCACCCGGAAATGCCGGACGTCGAGACCCGGCAGATAGGTGAAGCCGGGATCCGCAAGACATTCCCGCAACGTGATCGAAGGCGTATACAGCGCTTCCCGGGGGCAGCCCCAGAGACACCGGCCCAGATAGGTGCACTCCTGCCGGTCGCCGAACGGGACGCTCAGGGTGGCCACCCTGGTGCGCCCCACGTAACAGCCCAGTGCGGTCTGGAAGTAGTGCCGCTGCTGCCGGTACCCGTCGAGCAATTCCGCCGAGTGTTCATCGAGCTCGAGCGGGGGGAGCAGACCGTCGTGCACCGGCATGAAGCGGGTGAGATCGTCCTCTACCCCGGTCACCCCGATGCGCCGAGCCACTTCCCCGTAGAAGGGGGCCAGGCCCGCGTGATCAAAGGGGAAGTCCCGGAGATCGTCGTCGCTGAAGGGATAGCATCCGCCGGTCCACGCCTCGGCCAGCCCCCCGCGGGCGAAGGAGAACAGCGGAGCAAACCCCCGGGCGCTGAAACCGAAGCCGGCCGGAGTCCGGAAGACGTAATCCTTGCCCGGCGGAAAGCCGTAGTACTCCCCGTGCCCGGGCGTGACCACGCCCTGGAATTCCGTTCCCAGGAAGTATCCGGCCGGGTTGTCGAGACCTTCCCGGAGGGCGAGGAACCCGGCTTCCGGCAGCACCGGCGCCGGACGCTGGTGGCCGACGTCGATCATGGTGACCCGATGGCCCAGCCCCAGCGCGGTCCGGGCAAAGTGGACCCCGCTGGCCCCGGAGCCGACCACGGTCAGCTGGGTGCTCATCCGATCCTGGGGCCGGCCGCGAGCCGGGCCGGGAGGAAAAGCACCACGCCGATCGCCAGCGCCCCGGCGAACGCCAGTCCGGAGGCAGCGATGCGAAGCCATTCCAGGGCGGGACCGCCCCGGGGCTGATCCAGCTCCTCGGCATACGGGGGGCTGACTTCGAGAATCGCCAGCAGGATCACCAGCTTCCTGCGAAGCGCGCCCCGCGGCGCGGCCAGACGGGCCCAGGCATCCGCGATCCGGCAGCCCAGGGGCGAAAGCCGCGCTACCCGAAGGAGCCAGCGCTCGTGTCCGTCGCCCGGCTCCAGCCCCGAAAGCACCCGGTGGGCCGCCGCGTACTGCTCCGAGACCTGGGCGGTCGCCGGCCGACCGGAGATATGGCGGGTGAAAACCTCGCACTCCTTCGTCAGCGCCGTGGCGGTCATTCGAGCAGGCTCCGCCGCAGCATCTCGGCCAGCGGGCGCATGCCGCCCCGCCGCGCCTCGGTCCTCGGGTGAGGCGGCACGGTGCCATCGTAGCGGAACAGGGCGGTCTGCCCCACGCTCAGCGGGAACCGCCCTCCGGTGAGCCGCGCCGCCAGTCCGAGTGCGGGCAGCACGGCGGCAAAGGGAAGGTGGAGCACCCGGGCCGGCCGGCGCCCTCCCGCGGTCCGGATGAACTGCAGCAGCGACTCGACGGTGACGATCTCGGGACCTCCGATACCGATCACCTCATTGCGGTAGGAACTCTCCTCGACGGCGTCGGCCAGGACCAGGGCCACGTCCTCCACGTCCACCGGCTGGACCCGCACCGTGCCGTCGCCGAAGACCGGCACCACCGGAAGCATCGCGAGACGCGTCAGCGCCCTGATCACCGGTGAGCCGGGCCCCGCGACGATGGTCGGCCGGGCGATGACATGGGGGACGCCGCTCTCCCGCACCACGGCCTCGGCCGCCGCCTTGGCCGCCGCGTAGGGATACCGGGAATGGTCGGGGTATTGCACCACCACGCTGCTGACGAAGAGCAGCGGCCGCCGAGCGGCGGCGCAGGCGCCGGCGATGGCGCGGGTCCCCTCGAGGTTGATGCGAGTGTGGGTGGCGGCCGTCGCGTTGCCGGTGGCTGCCGCAAGGTGGATAACCGCATCGGCACCGGCCAGCGCCGACCGGTAGCTGTCCGGGGCCAGCAGATCGCCCGGGATCCCGCGCATCCCGGGAGGCGCCGGCGTGTTCCGCACCAGACCATCCACGGTGTGACCACGCGCGAGCAGGGCCCCCACCACCGCACGTCCCACGAAGCCGGTACCGCCGGTGACGAAGATCCGGGCCATCGGCGCGGCCACCGCGCTCAGGCGCGGCCGGCCTGATCTCCGTTGACGAACTCCTCCACCACGTACAGGGGACGCCCCTTGGCCTCGGTGAAAATCCGCCCGATGTATTCGCCCATGATGCCGAGGCAGATCAGCTGCACCCCGCCCATGAAGAGCATCGCCACCATGATCGTCGCCCACCCCTCGACCGTCCGGCCCAGCCACTTCTGGACGAACACCGACGCCAGGTAGATGAACGCGAAGGCGGAGGCCAGATAGCCCATCCAGGTGGCGATCTTGAGCGGCAGGGTGCTGAAGGAGGTGAGCCCGTCCACCGCGAACTTGAGCATCTTGCGGAGCGGATACTTGGTCGTGCCGGCGAAGCGCGCTTCCCGGTGATAGGGAATGCTCGCCTGCCGGAACCCGATCCAGCTGATCAGCCCGCGGACGAACCGGTCCTTCTCCCGCATGGCGCGCAGCTGGTCGGCGGCGCGCCGGCTCATCAGGCGAAAGTCTCCGGCGTCGACCGGAATCGAGATGTTGGTCATCCGGTGCAGCATGCGGTAGAAGACGGAGGCGGTGGCCAGCTTCATCATCGTCTCGCCCGCGCGCTTGGCCCGCACGCCGTAGACCACGTCGAAGCCTTCGCGCCAGCGCTGGACCATCTCGGGGATGACTTCCGGCGGATCCTGAAGGTCGGCGTCGATGATCACCACCGCGTCGCCCCGGGCCACGTCGATGCCCGCGGTGATGGCGGTCTGGTGGCCGAAGTTGCGCGACAGCTTCAGCACCCGGAGCCGGGGATCGCTCCGGGCCAGCGAGACCAGGGCGGCGTAGCTCTCGTCCCGGCTGCCGTCGTCCACCACGACCAGCTCGTACTCGAGGTCAGGAAGGGATGAGGCGACGTGGGTCAGCCGGCGATACATCTCGCCGATGACCTCCGCCTCGTTGTAGACCGGGACAACCACGGAGACCAGGTTGCATGGCATGGGTAGTGGTCCCTAATTTAGCGTTGATGCCCTCCCAGTCCAACACGGACGATCACGTTCTCACCAGACGGCAAATCGGGTGGCGGCTCTTCTGGACCGCCTGGATCGTCTACGCGCTGCATTTCGCCACCGACATCGTCCGCGAGCACTATCCGGCTCTGGCCCTGGGCGATCACTTCTCCTTCACGCTCGAAGGTTACTGCGGCCTCCACCCCGATCTCTTCGAGACGCCCGGGCGGGGCTGTCACATCGGGAACAATCCCGGGGTGTCCATGCTCGCGGCCATCCCCTACGCGCTGGCCCGCCCGGTCATCGATCCGATCGTCGCGCGGGTGCAGGCCCGGCGACTCGCCAGCGGCCGGACCGAGCCGCCCGAGCTCCGCATCGAATCGGAGAACACCCGCCGCTTTTACCGGCAGGCCTGGCAAAAGGGGCTGGACGTCAAGCTCGGCCTCGCCGCGTGGGTCACCCACGCGTTCTTCATGGCCCCGCTTTCCGCCCTCGGCGTCGTGCTGGTCTTCCTCACCCTGGCGGCGGTGCTGCGCCGGGATCGGCTCGCGATGTGGCTCGCCCTGCTCTACGCCTTCGGCACGCCCGCCTTCTTCCGGACCGGATTCCTCAACCACAACCTCCTGCTGGGCCTGATCGCGTTCGCGGGATTCCTCGCGGTGTGGAACCCCTGGGAGGGCCGCCGGCTCCGGCTCCGGACCCGCGATGCCCTCTGCGGCCTGAGCGCCGGCATCGCCTTCCTCTTCGACTACAGCGGCGCGGTGCTCATCGCCACCCTCTTCGGCTACGTGGTGATCAAGCGCTGGCGGGAGGGCGGGTCGACCGAGGCGGTGCGAAGTGGGGCGGCCTTCGTGGCCGGCACTCTGCCGGGCGTGCTGCTGTTGTGGTTCTACCAGTGGAAGGCGTTCGGGCACCCTTTCTATCCGGGCCAGCACTGGATGCCGCCGGTCCGATGGATCGAGCTGGGATACCAGGGCTATCAGTTCCCGCCCGATCCCGAGATCCTGGGCCTGCTGCTGTTCGACTACCGCTATGGCCTCTTCGTGGCCGGCCCCATCCTGCTCCTGGCGCTCGGGCTGCCCTGGCTGAGCCGGCGCGGCGGAGTGGCGATTCCCCGGCTGGAGCAGTGGGCGCTGCTGGGCATCCCGCTCGCGATGGTGCTGTTCTTCGGCGGCAACAACTACACCCGGCTCCAGTTCAATACCGGGATTCGCTACCTCACGCCCGTCCTGCCCTTCCTGTTCGTGCCGGCCGCGCTGGTGCTGGCGCGAATGCGCCCGCGTCCCGCCTACGCCTGGACCCTGCTCGCCCTGGTCGTCTCCTGGCCCCTGGCGATGTATCGCGACGTCGAGCGGCCGCTCGGAATCCTGGATCCCATCGTGCGCACCTTCACCCAGGGCTTCGCCCTCCCGGCGCTCAACACCCTGTCCCTCACCTCGGGACAGTACGGCGACTTCTTCGCCAACGGGGTGAGCCCGCTGCCCCTCTTCGTGCTGACCGGCGCGGTCCTGTACGGGATCTGGAGTCCCCGATTTCGCCGTGAGCGAGAGAGGTGAGAGGTGAGAAGTGAGAGGTGAGAGGGACTGGTTCTTCCCTCTCACCTCTCACCTCTCACCTCTCACCTCTCAGATCTGCACCTGCGCCCCCAGCTCCACCACCCGGTTGGGCGGCAGCCCGAAGAACGAGGTGGCCGACTTCGCGTTGTTGGTCATGACCATGAAGATCTTCTTCCTCCACACCGCCATCCAGAGTCCCTTCCCGGCCAGGGCGGCCTTGCGGGCCTTCGAGACCTTGGTGGGGAGCAGAGTCTCCCGGCCCAGGTAGAAAGTGGTTTCACTGACCCGCGCCGAAATGCCGTGCGGCGCGAGCGCCTGGAGGATTTCGGGGACGTTGGGCGATTCCATGAACCCGTAGGTCGCCACCACCGTCGCGAGCCCGGCGCCCAGATCCCGGAACTCGATCCGTTCCGCGGCCGGCACCTGGGGAATCTCCCTGGTGGAAACGCACATCAGCACGACTTTTTCGTGCAGCACCTTGTTGTGCTTGAGGTGGTGCAGCAGCACCGGGGGGGCGCCGGAGAGATCGGAGGTCATGAACACGGCCACGCCGGGCACCCGGGTGGGCGGGCGCTTGGCCATTTCCCTGCTGAACAGGTCCATGGGAAGGGTACCCTCCCGCAGCGTCGCGGTCACGATGCTCCGGCCCCGTTTCCAGGTGGTCATCAGAGTGAAGATCACGATCGCCACCACCAGGGGGAACCAGCCCCCATGGGGCACCTTGGTCAGGTTGGCGAGCAGGAAGGCCAGGTCCACCACCAGCAGCAGCGCGCCCAGGGAAACCACCTTCCAGGTCGGCCAGCCGAACCGCTCCCGGGCCACCGCGCAGAACAGAATCGTGGTGGTGGTCATGGTCCCGGTCACCGCGACGCCATAGGTGGCGGCGAGGTTCGAGGCGTTCTGGAAGCCCAGCACCAGCCCCACGCAGGCGAGCATCAGCAGCCAGTTGACCTGGGGGATGTAGATCTGCCCCTTCTCGGCGCTCGAGGTGTGGACGATGGTCACCCGGGGGCTGAAGCCCAGCTGCACCGCCTGCTGGGTCAGGGAGAAGGCGCCGGAGATCAGGGCCTGCGACGCGGTGATGGCGGCCGCCGTCGCAACCCCCACCATGGGATACAGCGCCCACCGCGGCACCAGCGCGTAAAACGGATTCTCGGCGGCGCCCGGATTGCCCAGCAGCAGCGCACCCTGGCCGAAGTAGTTGAGCACCAGCGCCGGGAGCACCACCACCAGCCAGGCATAGCGGATCGGCTTCTTGCCGAAGTGTCCCATGTCCGCGTAGAGCGCCTCGCCTCCGGTGACCACCAGCACCACCGCCGCCAGCAGGAAGAAGGCGCCCAGCCCGTCCCGCAGGAAGAACTGGACCGCGTGCCAGGGGTTGAGGGCCGCGAGGACCGCGGGCTCCATCAGGATGCCGCGAACTCCGAGCACGGCGATGCAGACGAACCACACGATGGTGACCGGGCCGAAGACCGCGCCGATCCCGGCCGTCCCCCGCCGCTGTACCAGGAAGAGCAGCACGATGATGGCCAGGCTGATCCACATCACCCAGGGGGTGAGCGACGGGGTCGCCACCGAGAGTCCGTCGATCGCGCCCAACACCGAGATGGCCGGCGTGATGATCCCGTCACCGTAGAGCATCGCCGCGCCGAACACCCCGGCCAGGATCAGCGCCCAGCGACCCCGGCTCCGGACGTCGTTGGGCCGGAGCAGCGCCAGCAGCGCGAGAATTCCCCCCTCCCCCCGGTTGTCCGCCCGCATCATGTGGATCAGATACTTGAACGTGATGAGGAAGTTGAGGCTCCAGAACACCAGCGAGAGAACCCCCAGGACGTTCTCCCGGGTCGGCGCCACCCCGTGACTTCCGGTAAAGCATTCCTTGAGTGCGTAGAGGGGACTGGTGCCGATGTCGCCGAACACCACGCCCAGCGCCGCCACGGCCAGTGGGACGAGTCGGTTGTCCTTATGGTGGCGTTCCGGCTGGTCCGGATCGCTCATGCGGGCTCCACCGACCGGCGCCGAAGGTCCGCCAGCGAAAGCCCGAAGATGGCCAGGATGATCACGGCCGAGCCGACGCACCAGCGGCACACCGCGTGGATGACGAACAGCTCCAGGTAGGTGAGATAGGCCGTAAAGAGCACCGCGGCGCCCGCCAGGACCGCCAGCAGCCGGGAGGGCCATTCCGCCCCGGCGAAGCGGGGCTGCAGCGCCACCAGAGCCAGCGCCAGCAGCACCCCGTAGCCCAGGATGCCGATCAGCGCCACTTCGATCCCGAGAAACCGGGCCTGGGGGGACAGCTGCACCGTCTCGCAGTTCCCGGTCCCGCACACCAGGGTGCCGATCTTCCCGATCTTGTAGAGGTACATGTAAATCGCGATGAAGAGTCCGGCCAGGCTCAGCAGCGCGATGCCCATGCGGGCGCGGGTCACGGGGCCGGCTTGGGCAGCTGCGCCTGCACCAGCGCCTTGATGCTGTCGGAGCTGAGGATGTCGTTATGCAGCCGGCCGCCGATCAGGAAAGTCGGGGTGCCGTTCACCCCCAGCTTGCTCCCCTCCATCACGCTGGCCTGAATCCGTCCGGCGAATTTCGTGCTTTGCATGCACTCGTCGTACCGGTCCACGTCCAGCCCCGCCTCCTTGGCGTAGTCGGAGAACTTCCCGGTCGCGTTCCGCACGAACGACCATTCCGACTGGCGCATGTAGATCAGGTCGTGCATCTCCCAGAACCGGCCCTGGTCGCTGGCGCAGGCCGCCGCATGCGCGGCCAGCCGGGCGTGGGGATGGCCGTCCAGCGGAAAATCGCGGTAGCGCCAGCGCACCAGACCGGTTTCGATGAGCTGCTGCCGGACCGCGGGGAACTGGATGGTCTCGAACGACTGACAGCCCGGGCACTGATAGTCCGCGAACACGGAAATCTCGACCGGCGCCGAGTCGGCGCCCAGCACGTATCCCCGGAACCCCGCGGTATCGGCCGCCAGCACGGTGACGTTGACCGGAATGCTCACCGCGTTCGGTTTGCCCACCTGGTACACCAGCCAGGCGATGCCGGCGAGCGCCACGGCGCCCAGCAGGAGATAGAAGCGGTTCATTCCGGGGGTGGGCGCCGCCATGGCTCGTCGTCCTCAGGATCGGGTAAGTCGGGACCCAGAAAGTCGGGAGTCGTCTGCGCTTCCTCGACCAGCCGACGATGCTCGGCGACTTCGGGGGTGTCGTAGGTCGCGCGAACCTCGTAATGGAACAGCTCGGAGCGCAGGTCACCCATCCGCCGGAGCAGCTCGGGCACATTCTGAAGCAGGCGCTCCTCCCGGTCCAGATCGAGGATCCGCTGAGCCAGCTCCCGCAGCATCCCCCGAAGCGCCTCGATCCGGCGTTCGTCGTAGGTTTCGTCGTCGTGTGTCATGCCGGACCTCAACCTGATTCCGCCCCTGCCTGATGCGTTTCGGCCGAGCCTAATGTAATGGACGGCTTCCAAAGGCGCAGACCGGAGCCCCCTTTGCGCCATCATGGTACAAGCCATTATATTCTTTCTGAGCAAGGGCTTACGCCGGCTTAAGGTTTCCGGCACCCACCATCAAAGGACGGTGCATGACGAACAAGAAAAAGGCCGAACGGTCCGCTGGACCTTCCGTCGTGGATCAGGCCAGGGACGAGCTGTTCAGCCACATTCTCCGCTGCGGGGTGATTGAAGCGGAGCCGGAGCACCAGAAGGAGTGGATGGACGACACCATGCAGTACCTCGGCGAGCGGTATGCCGACCTCGACGAAGAGCAGCTGGCGCAGGTGCGGGTGCTGGGCGAGCGGTTCTGCAAGCCGGTGGTTCGCGGGAAGCCTGAAGTCGCTGGTTCAGCCTCCTAAGAGTGATTGCGAGGGCGCCTCGCGCCCGAAGCAATCTCGTTATTGTGCCCGCCATCCCCTGGGGAATTTCCTCCAGTGGTAGGCGAGGCGCACCCTGAATCCGCCCCCGAGACCTGCCTCGAGGGCCCACCCCCCCGGTAACCCCGGACTCCGTTCCACGCCCACGTAGGCCAGCAGGTAGCCGCCCTTCCCTCCTCCCAGCACCCCGGCCAGTCCCCCACCCAGGTAGACCCCGGGACGCCTCGCGGCCCGGGGGGAGAGCAGGTATTCGATCGCGGCTTCGCCCCGGGCGGTGAGCTCCTCCCCGTGGGAGCCGGTCCCGATCGAGAGGGCAATGCGGGTGCTCCCCAGGGTCCGGATTGCTCCCCGCGGGCCGACCACCAGGGAGAGCGGTCCGTCGGCAATCCCGCTGTCGGTTCCCCGGATCCCGCCGGTGCTGTGAAGCCCCCACTCGAACACCGGACGCCACTGCGCCCCCGCGGAAGGAACGAGCAGGAATGCCAGCAGAAGAAGAGTGAGACCCGCGCGAAGCGGAGTCCCCCATTCCCCATTCCCCACTCCCCATTCCCCGGGTCGTCTCACCCCAGGTCGAGGTCGTACGTGATGGCGATGTCGCTGTTGAGGGAGTGGATCACCGAGCAGTACTTCTGGTGGGACAGGTCGATGGCCCGGCGGGCTTTGGCCTCGTCGAGTCCCTCGCCCCGAAACCGGTAGGAAAAGTGGATGGTCAGGTAGCGCTTGGGGTGCTCCGGTGCTCGGCGCCCGGTCACCTCGATTCCCAGCTCCGCCAGGGTCACCTGCATCTTCTGGAGGATGCTGACGATGTCCGCGCCCCCGCACGCGGCCGCGGCCAGCAGCAGGGTGACCATCGGCCCCGGCGCCTGCTCCCCGTCGGCGTCGATCAGCGAGGTCGGCCCCCCTGTGGCGCCCCCCCGGAAGCGCATCCCGCCCTCCCAGGTCACCGAGGCCGCGCGCAGGTTGTCGTCCGTCATCAGTCCCATCCTCCCCGTGCGCTACTCACCCAGCGGGCGCCGATCCCGCCGCGCCACCCGGTGATAATCCCAGATCGCATACAGCGCCACGGCCGCCGTGGCCCAGGCCAGCGGCCGGAGCAGCGCCGATCCGGCCAGAAATGCGAAGATCGTGAGCAGCTGGCAGATGGTGACCGCTTTCCCGCCCAGCCGGGCCGGAATTGCCGCGGGCCGACCCAGCAGCGCGGTCGCCGCAAACGCGATCGCGGCGGCGATATCCCGGGCCAGCACCCCCACGATCTCCAGCGGCGACAGCGCCCCCGAAACCAGCACCACCCCAAAGGCGCAGGCCATGAACAGCTTGTCGGCGACCGGGTCGAGAAACGCTCCCAGCCGGGAACCGCCCCAGCGCCGCGCCACCAGTCCGTCGGCGAAATCGGTGGCCGATGCGAGG
>DATCXX010000338.1:0-13819 GCA_036565615.1 Gemmatimonadales bacterium
GCCTTGCTGCGAAGGTGGCCCGCCGCGGCGGTGCACCTCCTCCTCTCCTCGGCGCTGTTGCTGGTGTGGCCGTGGCCGGTCGTGCGGCTGCTGATCCCGCTGCTTCCGCCGATCGGCGCGGCGCTCCTGCTGGGCAGCTTCCTGCTGTCCGGCAAAATCGGCCGGAAGGCGCAGACGATCGTGCCGCTCGTCCTGGCGGCGCTGCTCTCGACCTCGGGCCTGCGGGGACATCTTGCCCGGGATACCAATCACGGGTGTGACCGGCGAAACCCGTACGACGATCCCGGATGTTTCTCCCCGGGCAATCGCAGCATGGTGCTGGCGGCGCGCATGATTCGCGATAGTGCCCCTCCAGGTACGGTCATCGCGACCGGGAGGACCGCGTCGGTCTACTATTTCAGCGGCCGCCCCACCCTTTCGCTGTCCCCGCTGCTCCGGTCCGTCGAAGGGCCTGGTCCGGCGAATCCGGCCGGCGTCTGGGTCCTGCTCAGCGATCTCAACTCGCGGGAGCGATCAGCCGTGAGCCGATTGATGGAACGGGGCTGTGACCGTTTCGAGGTCCGGGTCCGGCGGCCCAGCGTCCTCCTCCTGGTCCCGCGGGCGTCGCCCGGGGCGGGAGCGGATGCCTGCAGCGCCCTTCGGGAGCTGGTTTCCGGGACAGCGGGTTAGGCCGGTGCGCTTTCTCATGGTCACCACGTTCTATCCCCCGTTTTCCTTCGGCGGGGACGCGATCAGCGTGCGGGAGCTCTCCCGGGCACTGGTCCGGCGCGGGCACCAAGTCACGGTGGTGCACGACGTGGACGCGTATGCGGCGCTCACCGATCGCCCGCTGCCGCCCTACCGGATGGAGGACGATGACGAAGGCGTGCGGGTCCTGCGTCTCAAGAGCCGCTGGGGAGTGCTTTCCCTGCTGCTGGTGCATCAGCTGGGCAGACCGGTGTTTCACAGCGGCAGACTTCGCCGGCTGTTCCGTTCGGGCCAGTTCGACGTCGTGACGTTTCACAATCCGTCGCTGATCGGCGGCCCGGGAATCCTCACCTGGGCCGAAGACGCGGTGACGGTGTATATGGCTCGCGAACACTGGCTGGTCTGTCCGACCCACGTCCTCTGGCGGCACCGGCGGGAGCGGTGCGACCGGCGGGAGTGCCTGCGCTGCCTCGCCGTCTACCGGAGACCTCCCCAGCTCTGGCGTTACACCGGAGCGATCAACCGGGCCCTGCGCCGGGTGGACCACGTCGTGGCCCTGAGCGAGTTCAGCCGCCGGAAACACCGGGAGTTCGGGCTGGAACGGGAGATGGTGGTGCTGCCCAATTTTGTGCCCGACGCCGGCCCGGCGAGCGACGAAGGAGGATCGCCGCATCATCGGCCGTATTTCTTCTTCGCCGGGCGGCTCGAGCGGCTCAAAGGGCTGGACGACGTGCTGCCGGTCTGGCGGCACTTTGCCGGTGCCGACCTGCTGATCGCGGGCCGCGGCGATCACATGCGCCGCCTCCGCGAGATTGCCGACGGCCTTCCCAACGTCCGGTTCCTCGGCCAGCTCGCCCAGGAGGAGCTGCCCCGCTACTACCGGCACGCGGTCGCGGCCCTCGTTCCGTCGGAGGGCTATGAAGCGTTTCCCCGGGTCCTGATCGAGGCCCTCATGACCGGCACACCGGTCGTGGCACGAGCCATCGGTCCGGCGCCGGAATTCGTGGCCGCCTCGGGGGCCGGGGAGCTCTTCTCGACGCCCGAGGAGCTGACCTCGCTGATGGACCGGCTGGTCCACGATCCGTCGCACCGGTCCCGGCTGGCGGCGAACGCGGCCAGGGCGGTCGAGGAGCACTGGTCGGAGTCGGTGATCGTGCCGCAGCTGCTGGCGCTGATCGCAGCAACCCGGCCGCGGGCTAGGCCCGCCTGAGGCGACGCCGCAGCCGGGTGGACCAGAACCACATTCCGGTGGAAACCCGTCTCGGCAGCGAGCGCAGGATCGCCGCGGTGACATTGACCCGGGGCCGCGCCTCGGTCCTGGCGTCCGGGAGGTATCTCGCGATCAACTGCTCATAGATCGACGTCTCCGGATAGCGGCCGTCGGGATTCAGGCCGTAATGGCGCCACAGCTGCGCCCACAGATGCACCGCCACGCCGTCCGGTATCGTCTGGCGGGGACGGATCAATCGCCAGAAGTCCGCCGCATCGATATCGTAGAAGACCGGGGGAGGCTGCATCGAGGCCTCCATTCCCAGCTCATGGGCCATCCGTCTCAGCAGTCTCGGTCCGATTTGTCCCCATCGAACGCTGTGCTTCTCCGCGGCGCGGGCGACTTCCAGGCACCGCCCGATCAACTCGCTGCCGGGCGGAACTCGGATCGCTCCGGCCGCGACGCGGGAGCCCCCTTTCCCGCCCCGCACCAGGCCTAACACGTGCTCGGTGCCGAATTGGAAGGGCTTCAGCGCAATCAGGTCGAGATCGACCCACCACCCGCCCCGTTCGAACAGCATGGCGTACCGGAAGAGGTTCGAGAATGCCGAAGGGCTCCCCTCCCCGTAGCCTCCCTGGTACCGGAAGATCTGGTCGGCGGGAAGGATCTCCCGGCCGTCCTTGATGGTGGCGCCGGCGGGAACCCCGTCGCAGGGCGCGTACAGATAGAGGTGGAACTGGTGGCCCTGATGGAGAAAGGACTCGATGCAGAGTCGCTCCATCACGCTGAGCCGGTCGCCGATCCAGAGCGACTGGATGATGTCGGACGTCATATGGTCGCCGCCAGCTCTTCGCCGGGATTGACGAAGCGATTCTGCTCCAGCCGGTACTGCCGGTCGTAGAGCTGCCGGTAGCGGCCCGCAAGGGCGAGCAGCTCGGCGTGGGTGCCGCGCTCCACGATCCGCCCGTGCTCCAGCACCAGGATCTGGTCGGCGCTCACGATGGTGGACAGCCGGTGAGCAATCACGAAGGAGGTGCGGCCCCGCCGCAGCGCCTGCAGCCCGTCGCGGATCAGGGCTTCGCTCTCGCTGTCGAGGCTCGAGGTCGCCTCGTCGAGCAGCAGAATCGCGGGATCGGCCAGAATCGCCCGGGCGATCGCCACCCGCTGGCGCTGGCCGCCGGAAAGCTTGACCCCGCGCTCCCCGACGACGGTGTCATAGCCCTCGGGAAACCGGGAGATGAATTCGTCGCAGTGGGCGATCCGGCTCACCACCTGCACCTCCTCCAGCGTCGCGTCGGCGCGGGAGAAGCGGAGGTTCTCGAGGATGGTGCCGTCGAAGAGAAAGTTATCCTGCAGCACCATCCCGAGGCGGGAGCGGTAGTCGCGCAGCCGCAGCGTGGCCAGATCGAGACCGTCGATCAGGATGCGGCCCTGGGTCGGCCGGGCAAAGGCGGTCACCAGGCCAAGCAGGGTGCTCTTTCCCGAGCCGCTCGGGCCCACCAGGGCGGTGGTCGAGCCCGCGGGCGCCTCGAAGGACACCTCACGCAGCACCGGTACGCCGGGCCGGTATTCGAAGCTGACTCGCTCGAACCGGATCTCCCCGCGCAGCGGAGGGGTCGGGAGCCTGGCGCTGTCCTCCTCGTCTTCGGTCGGGAGGGCGAGGATTTCCCGGACCCGGTCGAGCCCGGCAAACGCTTCGGTGATGGCCGTGCCGACCTGCGCGATCTGGATCAAGGGCGCCGCGACCAGACCGGTGAAGAGCAGATACATCGCGAGCCCGCCCAGGGTGACCTCCTGGGCCATGATCGCGCGGCCGCCCATCACGATCAGGATCACCCCGATGGCGCCGATCACCAGCGTGGTCACCGCGCCGGCGATCGACCACCCCGTGATCGACTTGGCCACTGTCCGGAAGATCCGATGGACGCCGCGGGCGAAGACCAGATCCTCCCGGCGCTCCGCCACGTACAGCTTGACGATCCGGATGCCGCCCAGGGTTTCGGCCAGCCGGCCGGTGACCAGGGCGCTCAGCCGGTTCCGTTCCCGTAATACCGGACGCAGCCGCCGGAACGCCGCCGCCATCGCCCCGCCGAAGCCGAGCAGCAGCAGCACCATGGCGAGGGTCATCTTCCAGTTGATCCAGAACAGCACCCCCAGCGCGGCCGCGGCGGTGATCAGGCCACCGGCCAGCTGGATCAGGCCACTGCCCAGCAGATTCCGGATGCCGTCCGCATCGGACATGATCCGCGAGATGAGGATGCCGGTCTGGGTGGAATCGAAATAGCTGACCGGAAGGCGGAGGACGTGGGCCGCGACCCGGCGGCGCATCTCGGTCACGGCACGCTGCGCCGCCACCCCCAGGACCTGCGACACGGCGAGGCCGCTTCCCGCCTGGATCAGCGAGGCGAACGCGACCAGCGCGGCCAGGGGCCAGAGCAGCTGAAATTGCCGCTCCCCGATCACCTGATCGATGAAGTATTTCGAGCTGGCCGGCAGCACCAGCCCGGCCAGGCGGCTGACCAGCATCAGGATGAATCCGACGGCCAGGCGGCCCCGGTGGCGCTGGAACAGTGCCCGCGCCTCTCGCCAGGCGGTCCCCGCGCTGACCCGTTTCCCGGGTGGAGGACCCTCGGCGTCCTCGCTGGCCCCCAGCCGGTCTCCGCCCGGGACCCGAAACCCGCGTAGCGGCGCGCTCATCGGGGGTGTCCGCGGGCCGGGGCGGTCAGGCGGTCTCGCGGCTCGGAGTGAGCCAGGGTGCGCCCCGCTCCCCCATCCAGCGGATCAGGGCGGTGAGGCAGATTCCGATGATCGCGATGAGGACGAGGGTGGCGTAGAGCATGTCGATGCGGAAGAGCTGCCATGACAACCACAGCATCGATCCCAGACCGGATTTCGCGGCGACCATCTCCACCCCGATGGTGGAGAGGAATGCGACGTTGGCCGAGACCCGGAGTCCGGTGAGGATCATCGGGATGCTGCCGGGAAGCAGGACCCGCCGGAACAGTTGACCGGTCCCGGCGCCGGAATTCCGGGCGAGCTCCAGGTGGACCGGATTGATGTTGCGGACGCCGGCCATCGAGTTCAACAGCATCGGGAAGAACGCGCCTACCGCAACCGCCACGACTTTGGATTGTTCGCCCACCCCGAGCCAGACGATGAGGAGGGGGAAGAGGGCGATCTTGGGGATCGGATGGATGCCGGCGATGACCGGATTGAGGGCCTCCCGGAGCCTCCGGGACCAGCCCATCGAGAGCCCGAGCAGGAGACCCGCGGCGCTTCCCAGGGCCAGGCCGCCGCCGAGACGCGACAGGGTGGCGGTGAGATGGGTCGCCAGTTTTCCGGTGGCGAGCTCCCGCGCCAGGACGTTGAGAATCGCCGTCGGAGCCGGGAGGAAGAGGCCCGAGTATAGCCCGGATCGCACCGCGGCCTCCCACACGGCCAGCACCACCAGACCGATGGCCGCCGAGCGCCAGGAGAATCGCGGGTCCGCGGCCCGGCGGACCGTCAGCGGATCGACAGACTGCTTCGTACTTCCTCCTCGAGCAGGTTCCAGACGTGACTCTTGATCTCACCGATCAGCGGCTGGTCGCGCGCGGCGCCCCGGGGACGATCCAGGGGCACCCGGATGTCTTCGCGGATGCGGCCCGGGCGTCCGGTCATCACCAGCACCCGGTCCCCGAGCAGGATGGCCTCCTCGATGTCGTGGGTCACGAAGACCACCGTCTTCCGGTGCATGCTCCAGACCCGCAGCAGCTCCGACTGCAGTGCCCACCGGGTCTGCGCGTCCAGGGCCCCGAAAGGCTCGTCCATCAGCAGCAGCGGGGCGTTGGCGACGAACGCGCGGCCGATGCCCACCCGCTGCCGCATGCCCACCGAAAGCTCGTGGGGATAGTGTCGGGCGAAGCCGCCCAGCCCGGCCCGGTCGAGAAACTCGGCCGCCCGCGCGTGACGTTCCTTGCGGGCGACCCCCCGCATCTCCAGCCCGAACGCCACATTGTCCAGAACGGTCATCCAGGGAAAGGTCCCGTTCTCCTGGACCACCAGGCCGCCCCGGGCGCTGTCGGCGCCGTCCTTGCCCTCGAACATGATCCGGCCCGAGGAGGGCTCCACCAGACCGGCGATGATCCGCAGCAGGGTGGATTTCCCGCATCCGCTCGGTCCTACGATGCACACGAACTCCGAAGGCCGGACAGCGAACGAGACGGCATCCAGCGCCGTGACCGCTCCCCGGTCGCTCTCGAAGAACCGGCAGACCTCCTGACAATAGAATCCCGCGCCGCTGCCGGCGGAATCGGAGGCCTCTGCGCTGACCCGCAGGACTACCGGCCGCTGCTTCACCAGGAGGCCCGGATGCCCGCGAGAGCCCAGCGGGGCCCGCCGATTTCGACCAGACCCGTCGTGCCCCGGGTGACCTCGAACTGGGTGTTGAACAGGTTCTCGAGCTTGACCCAGGCGGAGACCTGGGCACCGAGCCGGCGATTGAGCCGCATTCCCAGCACCACAAAATCGCCCAGCTCGAGCGAATTCAGGTCGTCATCGTACCGGGTCCCGACGTAGCGTCCTTCGAGGGACACGCCCAGGAGGCGAGGATTTTCCCAGGTGACGAACCCGGTCGCCACGTGGCGGGCCGATCCCCGGGCCCGCTTGCCGTCCATCGGCTGGCCCGGAGCGGTCACCCGGGTCGGATTGAACGTGTAGCTCCCCCACAGCGACCACTCGGGAGCGGGGTGGTATTCGATCTCGGTCTCGAGCCCCGCGGTCCGCAGCGAGGCCACGTTTCTCCGCTGCCGGCAGACCTGGTCCTTGAGGATCGCTCCACAGGGCTCCACAACCTCCCCGTCGGCAGTGGCGATCCCGACCGTGACATCCACCACCGCGTCGTGCACCCGGTTCCAGAATCCGCCCAGGCGGACCAGGAGGTCCTCGCCGAGCGTCAGGTCCGCACCGATCTCCGCGCCGATCAGATGCTCGGGTCGCAGCTCGGGGTTCGACTCGGTGATGTTGCCCCGTCCGGTGCCCCGGTTGGGACGAAACATTTCGCTCAGGGTCGCCGCGCGAAAGCCCTGGTACACGCTGGCCCGCCAGGCCAGCCATGAGGTCGCCTCGCGGCGCACCCCGGCGTTGAAGCTGATCCGGGTGGATGACTCGGCCGCATAGGCCGTGTCGAGCAGCACGGCGCCCGAGCTGAGATTCGTCTCCCGCCGCCGGCCATCGGAATTCCGGATCAGGTCGAAGCGGATGGCGCCGAGCAGCCGCCAGCGAGGCGCGGGCTCCCAGCCGTCCTGGAGGAAGACCCCGCCCAGCAATTGCCGCCCCTGGGCAATCCGCTCCCGAGTCAGGACGCCCTGGGACAGTCCGAATTCTTCCCGGCTTTTCCCCTTCCCCCGGCTCCAGTCGGTTCCCGCGCTGAGCTCATGGGCGCCGATGCTCTGGGACCACTGAGCCGACAACCCTACGCCGTCCGATGGACTCCGGAGGTAGGCGCGGACCGTCTCGCTTGCCCGGTCGGCCGCGACATTGGTGGAGATCACCAGGTCGGTCCGGTGATTGGCATAGCCGGCAAAGGTGAGCACGCCGGTGCGCGGCGTCACCACCCGCACACCGCCCCGGAGTTCGCCCACCGTCGCCGGGCCGCTGTCGGTCGGGGTCGGCCCCTGATGCCATTCGTGGAGGTAGTTGCCCCCGAGATAGGCGTCGACCGCCGGGGAGAGATCGACCCCCACCTTGCCGAGCACCATCTGATGCGAGGTTCGGGTCGGCACGTCGATCGGACCCGCCAGGTCCGGACGAAGCGTTCGGAATCCGTCGGACTCACCGGCCGAACCGGCCGCCGTGATGCTGAACGGTCCCTGCCGTGCGGTCATGTTCGCGGCGCCGCGGAAGGTGGAGCGGTCGCCCCCCTCGAGCTCCAGGTCCAGCCGGGTGGACGCCGGCGGGCGGGTCAGGATGTTGATGACCCCGCCGAGCGAGCGGCTCCCCCACACCATGGAGCCACCGCCCCGCACCACTTCCACCCGGTCCACCAGCGCCAAGGGAAGCCGGGCCCAGTGGACTGCGCCGCCGAAGGGCTCATTGAGCGGGACACCGTCATAGAGGACCAGGGTGCGTCCGGCGCTCGAATTGCCAAGGCCGCGAAACGAGGGCGCCGAGCGCGACGGCGAGGCGGTCAGGGGGTGCTGATAGTCTCTCGCAGCGAATCCGGGGACCCGGCTCAGCAGGGCGGGGACGGTCTGGGCCGTCGAGGTGCCGAAATCGCGCCGGGCCAGGACGGTGATGTTGGCCGGCACCTGGTCGATCCGCCGGGTGGTTCGGGTCGCGGTGACGACCAGCTCGGACAGCGGGGTGGGTCGCGGCGCGACCCGCCCGGCGGTGGAGTCGGGCGGCTGTTGCGCCGCAAGCCAACCGGGAAGCAGACAGACGCTCAGGATGGGAGCGCACCGGCTTCGGAGCGTGGCGCGCGCCATGGAGTTGGTCACAGTGATCCTAGTTCCGGCCGGGTTTCATGAGGCGGTCGCTGGCCACCGCAAAGCTCGAGTCATAGAGCTGCTCCGGGGTCGCGACGGTATCGAGCAATTCATGGGCTCGTGCCCAGCGCTGGTAGTCGAGAATGTCTTCGAGCCGGATCCGCCCGTCTTCGCGAAAGGTCGGCCAGCAAGTGTTCCGGAGCTCATCGAGGGTCATGCCGGTGGCCCGGGACAGCACCTCGAGATTGTGGGGCGTCTTGCCGAGGTTGGCCTGGGCGGCCCCGCGTCGATACGCCGCCAGGAACCGCTCCCCCAGATCCGGCCGCTCGGTCAGGAGGCGGGTCCCGAAGGTCAGCACGCCCCACTGGTAGTCCGGCGCGACGTCTTGCGCCCGAATCCAGAGCGAGCCGGCCTGCGCGGCCCGGGACAGGAATGGCTCTGCCGAGGCCGACGCATCCAGGACGCTGTCGGCCAGCGCCCCGGGCATGGCTTCCGCCGGAATGGCCACCAGCTCGAGGCGGTCCACGTTCACACCGCGCGAGGCCAGCATCCGGTCGGCGAGGTAGCTGCTTGCGCCCTCTCGATTGTGATTGAACCGGCGCAGCGACCCCGCCGCGGTGGCAGGATCCAGCCCCTTGCGGAGCGCGATGCCGACGTAGGTGCATCCCTTCGCCGAGAGGTAGCCCTTGTCGCCGACGATCTTGAGGCCACCCCCGAGCGCGATGGCGCGCAGAAAACCGGGGGTGATGGTACCGGGCCAGACATCCGCCTCGCCGGAGAGCATGGCCACCAGGGTCTGCTCCGACCGGCCCAGCACCAGCAGCCGGACGTCGAGGCCCTGGTCCCGGAAATACCCTTCTTCGCTCGCGATGAGGACCGGGGCGTAGCTCAGGTACGGCTGCATGGCGACCCGAATCACCTCCAGGCGGACGGGGGCGTCGCCACCCGCGGGGGCGCACCCGGCCAGAGCGAGCGAGAGCAGCAGGCCGCTCAGGAACTCGCCCGGCTCGGGTCCCAGGAATCTCATCGGCCCACCGGGGCGGCCGGGCGGGTGGTCTTGAGCAGCTGCAACGGCAGCAGCTTGCCGCGGGCGGTGGGGCGGGGCGCCTCGCGCCGGACCGAAAGCGTTCCGGCCTGCTTCCACTTCGAGACGCTGGTGGCGCCGCCCGCGCCTTCCGCCCGCAGCGCCTGGTAGACCAGCTCGGCGGGCGCGGCTTCATCGGCCAGCGCGACGGAGGGACTCACCCGGAGAATGAGCCGGGTGAACCCCCGGTGGTCCTCCTCTTCGACCAGCTGGTAATCCAGTGGCGAGCCGCCGAATCGGGCCGGAAGGACCTCCTCCAGAATCCGCTCGACGTCGCTGCCGACCAGGGTGACCCCCTCGCCGGTGAGCTTGCCGAAGCTGCGGATGTCGCTGATGTGATCGGTGAGACCGAGCTCCCCCCAGGGACATCCGCAGGAGCGGGTCTCCACCACGGCATAGTCGTCCGATTCCACATTGAGCAGCAGCTTGGTCGCGGTGGGGAGCAGAGAGGTAAAGGCCAGCACGCCCACTTCGACGTCGAAGCCCGGCACCGTTCTCCGGGTCTGGATCATCGCCAGATGATCCTTCTGGAAGTGCTGGTCGTTGGGGTCGTCCGAGGCGGTGCAGCCGTGCCCGATGGCGCCGGCCTCGGTGAAATGATAGCTGGAAAGAAAGCGGGCCCCGCTCCCGGTGATCCCGGCCACCTTGGCCGCCGAGGGCGGCTCTCCGCCGCCATGCATCACGGTGCCCGTCAGGTCGATGCCTTCCTCCTTCGCCGCCAGCGCCACCCGGAGGAGCCGGCTCACCCCGGCCCGGACCTGGCAGCGGCCGTCGCGGCGGAGGATCTCACCGGCCAGCCGGGCGATGGTCGCCGCGCTGTCCAGGGGCAGATACTCCGGCCAGGGCAGCTTGGCGCCCGAGAGCCGCGCGACCGTGAGGCTGGCGATCGTCGCCGCGCGAAACCGGCTCGAGGTTCCGTCCCGCCCGCCCCAGACCGCGGTGAACCAGCGTTCGGGCACGGTGCCGCAGACCCAGTCGGTCAGGCTTGCGGTGAGTCCAATCCCCGGAGGAATGTCCGCCCAACGGATCCAGCGGGTGCCGACCAGCCCGTGGTAGTGGACCGAGAGCACCTTGACCGGGAGCCGCGCCGACATGGAGGAGAGGTCCATCAACACCCGTCGAGGGGCGCCGCTGCTGCCGCTGGTGCTCATGGCGACGTAGCGGCGGAAACGGGGGTTGTCGAAATCGCCATCCGCGATCGGAATCGTCCGCCCTCCGCGCACCAGGGGCGTCCGGCCTTTGAATTCTTCGAACGTGACGTAGACCCCGGCCTCGCGCAGGCTTCGCAGCGTGCCTTCGAGCCCGAGATCATGCACCGACCGGACCAGGTCGCCGTATTCGCATCCGGCCAGCTCCAGCAGGGCGCGATACGGGCTCCGTGGATTGCCGAAGACCCCGTGCTCCATGGACGACAGGAAGTTGGCCTCCCGATCGCGCAGCCGCTGCAGCACGATGCCGCGCGCCTCCTCGTAGCTCATCCGTTGCCGGAGCAGCCTCGGCAGCCCCGCGAGAAACCCCGCGAAGGCGCGCGCTTCGGAGCCGATTCTGTCCCGACCAGTCGACATTGGGTCGTCTGCTCAGTGGCTGGGGTCTCGAGGATGGAGGCGTGTGACTCCCGGAACGAAGTTAAGACTTAAGCAGGATATAATCCATCTCCCCGGGTATTCCGCCTTACATCCCAAATGCTTATGGCACAACGGGATGGCGTATCGGACCGAGGTCTCCGGTTGGCGGCGCCGGACCGGGGATCTGTGCAGATTGCTGCGGCCACGCAACACAGGGCGGTGGGTTGCTGGATGGTAGGGGTGGGAGGTGCAAACCGGGGGAGGGCGCTAGACTTCGTAGGTCCAAGCGCCATCAGCCGTCAGCCATCAGCCTTCAGCCCCTCAAAGTCATCATGCTTCCACGTCTCTTGGCCATTCTCGCCCTTCCGGTCTTCCCCGTTCCCCATGTTCTCCCCGTTCCCCAGTCCGGGCCCGACTCCGCCCTGCTGGCGTCGTACCGCTGGCGCAACATCGGTCCCGACCGGGGTGGGCGATCGATCGCGGTGAGCGGGGTGAAGGGCCGTCCCCAGGAGGCCTACTTCGGCGCCACCGGCGGCGGTCTCTGGAAGACCACCGACGGAGGTGAGACCTGGGGGCCGGTGACCGATGGCCTGATCAGCAGCGCGTCGGTCGGGGCGGTCGCGGTGAGCGAGAGCAATCCGGACGTGGTGTACATCGGCACGGGCGAGACCTGCATTCGCGGCAACATCATGCCCGGCGACGGGGTCTACAAGAGCGGCGACGGCGGCAAGACCTGGAGCCACGTCGGCTTTCGGCAGTCGCATGGGATCTCCAAGATCCGGATTCATCCCACCAATCCGGACATCGTGTTCGTCGCCTCCTTCGGCAAGTACAGTGCCCCCAGCCAGGAGCGGGGCGTGTTCAAGAGCAGCGACGGCGGCAAGAGCTGGCGCCGGGTGCTGTTCCGGGATGACCGGACCGGCGCCATCGACATTTCCCTGGACCGGAACAATCCCAACGTGATGTATGCCGCGCTCTGGGAGGCGTACCGGAAGGAATACCAGATGTCGAGCGGTGGCCCGGGGAGCGGGCTGTTCAAGAGCACCGATGGGGGGGAGACCTGGACCGAGCTGACCCGGCATCCCGGAATGCCGGCCGGGGTGGTGGGGCGGATCGGGGTGGCGGTGTCGGGGGCCAACTCCAACCGGGTGTATGCCCTGGTGGAGAACGAGCAGGGCGGATTGTTCCGGAGCGATGACGCCGGCGCGACCTGGGCGCTGATCAACGACAACCGCGCCATCCGGCAGCGGGCCTTCTACTACACCCACGTCTTCGCCGACCCCAAGAATCAGGACGTGGTCTACCTCCAGAACACGTCGCTGTTCCGCTCCACCGACGGCGGCAAGACCACCAGCAACATCGGGGGCGGGACCCACGGCGATCACCATGATCTCTGGATCGATCCCGACAACCCCGCCCACCTGGTGGACGGGAACGACGGCGGCGGTGCGGTGTCCACCAGCACCGGGGGACGCTGGACCGCCCAGGACTTTCCCACCGAGCAGTTCTATCACGTGATCACCACGAAGCACATTCCCTATCACGTCTGCGGCTCGCAGCAGGACAACTCCACCCTCTGCATTCCCTTCAACTGGAATGCGGGCGGGGGATTCCGGCGGGGCGGTGGCGCCGGCCCCCGGGATCCCACCGCCGGCGGGATGGCGTTCGCGTACGAGGCCGGCGGCGGCGAGCCGGGGTATATCGCGCCCGACCCGCTCAATCCGGACCTGTTCTACAGCGGCACCAACAATGGCGCCTACGTGGACAAGTTCGACCGGCGCACCGGGCTGTCGCGGGAGGTGAATCCCTACCCCTGGTTCTATTCCGGCGAGCCGGCCAAGGAGATCCGGGAGCGCTGGCAGTGGACCTTTCCGATCATCTTCTCACCGGCCGATCCGAAGACCCTCTTCGTCTCTTCGCAGCGGCTCTGGAAGACCACCGACGGCGGCCGCAGCTGGACGGCGATCAGCGGCGACCTGACCCGGCACGAGCCCCACACCCTGGAAAAATCCGGCGGTCCGATCACCGGCGACATGAACGGGCCCGAGGTCTACGCCACCATCTTCTCGGTCGGGCCGGGCAAGCGGGACGTCAACGTGATCTGGACCGGATCGGACGACGGGCTGGTGCACGTCACCCGCGACGGGGGCAAGACCTGGAGCAACGTGACGCCCCGGGAGATGCCCGAGTTCGGCCGGGTGAGCCAGATCGATGCGTCGAGCTTCGGGTCGGGCACCGCGTACCTCTCGGTCCGCCGCCCGCTGCTCGACGATTTCGCGCCCTACATCTTCAAGACCACCGACTACGGCCGCACCTGGACCCGGATCGTCTCGGGGATCCGCCCCGACGACTACGTGCACGCGGTCCGCGAGGACCCCACCCGCCAGGGCATGCTGTACGCCGCGGCGCAGCACGGGGTCTACCTCTCCTATGACGATGGCGCCTCCTGGCGCTCGCTCCGGCTCAACCTTCCCGACCTGCCGGTGGCCGACCTGATCGTCGAGCAGAACGAGCTGGTCATCGGTACCCATGGGCGGGGCTTCTGGGTGCTCGACAACATCGCGCCGCTTCGCCAGGCGCGGGCGGAGGTGCTGGCCAGGTCGGTGCATCTCTTCGTTCCGCCGGTGGCGGTGCGTTCCGGCCCCGGCGTCGCGGTCAGCTGGAATCTCAAGAGCGTGCCGGCTTCGGCCCGGCTCGACCTGCTGGATTCCGCGGGCACGGTGCTCCGCACCTGGACGACGCCTCCCCCGGGGACCGACTCCGCGGCGTCTGCCGGCGCCGGCGGGGGCGGCGGCGGCCGGTTCGGCGG